>CAZAVT010000128.1:0-9285 GCA_964488395.1 uncultured Burkholderiaceae bacterium
CGGTCGGCTATAACGTCAAGAACGACGGCCTGAGACTGGGCGTTGCCGTGCAGCGCTTCTCGACCGACGGCTACTCGGCGATGAACCCGCGGCAGAACCCCTACGTGAATCCCGATCGGGACGGTTACCGACGCGAGGCCGGTTTTTTTCACGCCGAGCGCGAGCTGACTCCGCGTCTTGCGCTGGGCCTGAAAGCCAATACCATCGACAGCCGGGTCGACTACGACTCCGGCAATGCGCCCTGGCCGCCGTACTCCGCCGGAGACCTGCCCAGCGATCGCCACTTCAACGACACCCGTAGCTCGGACTTGACGATATTCGGTCGCTTCAAGCCGAGCGAGGACTGGTCGTCCAGACTTGACCTCACGCGTTCGCAATTCCGCTATACCGACTACCGCAATGGCCAGTTGCTGTCGGATGGCCTGAGCGAGGGTCAGCAGACCAGTACGCAATGGCATAACGTGATCCGGCTCGCACGGGACCGGAATCTCACATTCGGCATTGACGCACGAAACGCCAACTTCGATTCCTTCGGTGAAGCCTATGACCGGGTCTCGAGTGGTCAGTACGCAGGATTGAGTGGCCTGCACGGACGCTTCGATTACCAGCTCAACCTGCGTCACGATCAGATCAAGGCTCATTCGGGTTCATCGACGCTCAGCAATTCGGCCGACACCTGGCTTGCGGGTGCCGGCTATTTCCTGACCGACAACACGAAACTGCTCGGTGTGCTTTCAACCTCTTTTCGAGCGCCGAACACCGGTGAGCTGTTCAGCAGCTATGGCAATCCTCAGCTCAAGCCCGAGGCCCACGAGAGCACCGAAATCGGGCTACAGCATGAGTTTCCAATGGGCTTGGTCCGCGTGACCCGCTTCGAGATCCGTACCCGCGATGCGATCGCCTACGACTTCGATACCAACCGCTTTGGCAACATTGCGCGAGCGGGCAACGAGGGCCTCGAATTGAATGTTTCCGGCCAGCGCGCCGGTTGGCGTTACCGGCTGGGTCTGGTGTTTCAGGACCCCCGCGACCTGACCGACAACAGTCGGCTGCCACGCCGAGCACGAGAGCTCGCTTCGCTTGACTTGAATACTCGTCAAGGCCGCATTGACTGGGGTGGACGCCTGATCTACACGGGCCAGCGTCCCGACGTCGAGGAAAAAGTGCTTCCGGCCCACGCCGTGCTGCATCTTTACGCCAGCCAGCGGCTGACCCGCGACTGGATTGGGCGAGTCAAGCTCGAAAACGCCTTCGACCAGCGCTACCAGCTCGCCTATGGCTATGACGCGCCTCCCCGGGGTCTGTTCCTCACCCTGCAGTACCAGCCCGCGCGTTAGCGGCGATTCGGTCGATGTCGCCTGAAAACGCCCAGCTACCAGGCCTTCCTTGGAACGCACGGACCGCGGCGCGGCGACTCCTGGGCCTCGCGCTGGGTCTCGGGCTTGTTCTGGCGCTTGTCGCTCCCTCGCGATCCACGCCGATTGAGCCTGCGTCCCGCGTCGTCTCGCTCGATCTTTGCTCAGACTGGTTATTGACGAGCATGGCGATCGCCCCTGATCGCGTGCTGCTTTCGCCGCTCAGCCGCCGTCATCGTGCGCCGTGGATGACAACGGAATGGCCTGCGCACGACGGCTCGCTCGAGCAGATCCTCGAGCACCAGCCCGGCCTCGTGCTGGTCGGCGAATTCAACGCGTCGCTGCTCCGTGCTCGCCTGGAACGGCTGGGCCTGAAGGTCCTTGTCACCCGCCAACCACCGACACTCGCAGCGATCGAGGACCACCTGCGGCTGGTCAAGGCAGCGCTCGAGATCGCAGGGATTCCCACGGCCACCGATTTCGCTGTCACCGCTGCGGCCTCTGATCCGGCTCGACTGCCGGATCGAGACCCTAGCCCCAGGGCACTGCGTTTATTGCTGCTTGCGCCCAACGGATTCGGAGCCGGCACGCAGACCTTTGAAGCAGATCTGATCCGCAGGGCAGGCTGGCGCAACTACCTCGATCAGCCCGGCCACCAGACGCTCGATCTCGAGCGGCTGGTGATCGAACCGCCCGATGCAGTGGTCTGGGCGGCGCCACCGCACGCAGCGCTCGCAAATCGCTTCGCCCAGCACCGCGCGCTCCTGCGGGCCCTGCCTACTGAGCGCTGGCTGATCACCGATTACTGGCGCTGGCAGTGTCCCGGGCCCTGGAGCATCGGCCTGCTGAAGCAGCTTCAACCATGAATCGACGCCACACGCTTCACCTCGCACTACTCGCGCTGCTCGCGCTGGTCGGGACAATCTCGCTCGCCACCGGAAGCAGCCACGTGGCAGTGGCTCAAGGCCTGAGCGACTGGCTCTCGGGCGCCGAAACACCGCAGGCGCTCGTGATCGGCGAAATCCGCTTGCCCCGCACCTTGCTGGCGATCTCGGTGGGTGCAGCGCTTGGAACGAGCGGCGCGGCGCTGCAAGGCCTGTTGCGAAACCCTCTTGCCGATCCCAGCCTCACCGGCGCCAGCCAAGGTGCTGCGCTGGGCGCAGCAGCCGTGTTTTATTTCGGTGGCTTCTCGGCCTTGGGTCTTGCGGCACCGGCCCTTGCCGGGCTCCTCGGAGCCGCGCTCGCGATGGCCCTGGTGCTGAGCCTGGCAGGCCGCGCCCGCTCCGCGCAGGTGCTCTTGGCCGGGCTGGCGATTTCGACGATCTGCAGCGCTGCGCTGGCTGCGGTGCTGAACTTCGCCCCGAATCCGTTTGCGCTGCAGGAACTGGTGTTCTGGCTGCTGGGTTCAGTCTCCGAACGAGGTCTCGAGCATGTGCTGCTGATTGTTCCGGCGTTGCTGGTGGGCAGTGCACTGTTGTGGCGTGAACGCCCTTTCCTGGCAGCGCTCTCGCTGGGAGAGACCGTTGCGGCGAGCATGGGATACCCGTTCTCCCGGCATGGGCAGCGTGTCATCGGGGCTTGCGCGCTTTTGGTCGGAGCTGCCGTCTCGGTGGCTGGCAGCATTGGCTTCGTCGGACTGCTGGTACCGCACCTGATGCGCCCCCTCGCCGAGCATCGACCTGACCGATTGCTGCTGCCAAGCGCGCTGGCCGGCGCCATCCTGGTGTGCGGGGCTGATATTGCTGTGCGGCTGTTGCCTGCGGACCGCGAGCTCAAGCTGGGGGTCATCACGACAATCCTTGGCGCGCCGCTGCTGATCGGCCTGATCTGGAAGGAGCGTCACTCATGGCGCTGATGCGGATTCGACAGTTGAGCCTACGCGATCGATTTCAGCATCTGTCATTGGACTTGCAAGAGGGAGAAGTGCTCGGCGTCATCGGACCGAATGGGTCAGGCAAGACCTCGCTGCTCGAGTCGCTTGCGGGCTTACATGACGTCGAGGGAGAGATCACCCTCGACGGGCGCCCCCTGGGGGAGTGGCCGGCCCGCGAACGTGCAAAAGCAATCGGATTCCTGCCGCAGCTTGGAGCGAGTGCATGGTCCATCCGGGTCGCCGACGTCGTGCGGCTGGGCCGGCTGCCGTGGGGCGACGACGACCCCCATGAGATTGCAGCGGCGATGGCCGCTACCGGGGTGAGCGACCTGTCGAGTCGGCCGATCGATCAATTGTCCGGCGGCGAACAGGCGCGGGTCTGGCTGGCACGGGTGTTGGCGGGTAGGCCTCGCGTTCTCCTTGCCGATGAGCCGCTGGCAAGCCTGGACCTGCGGCACCAGCATGATGTGGCGAGAGCCCTGCGCGATAGCGCCCGTGCGGGAAAATCGGTCGTTTGCTCGCTCCATGACCTGGCACTGGCGGCGGGCTACTGCGATCGGCTCGCCCTTCTCGATCGAGGTCGGTTACGCGCCCTGGGCACGCCCGGCGAGGTGCTCGAACCTCGATTGCTCTCCGAGGTCTACGGCCTGCCGATCGAGGTACGACTGATACCCTTTCCACCGCTCATCGCCGCCAACCCAGCCGCGGACTGACTCAGTTATCGCGGGATCGCAGGGCCGCGAGCACGATGTCGTCGGTCAGCAATTCCGGTAGGAGCCGAGGGGAGTGGCCGGAGGAAGGATAGTAGAGGTAAAGCGGCACCCCGCTTCGCCCCCAGCGGGCCAGTTCTGCGGTGATGAGCGCATCGCGTCGCGTCCAGTCGGCCCGCAGTCGAACCACGCCCTGTGCCTGCATCGCTTCGACAACGACCGCACGATCGAGCACCATTTTTTTGTTGACCTGGCAACTGACGCACCAGGCTGCCGTGAAATCGACAAAGACGGGTCGCCCTGCCGCGAGCAGTTGTTCGACCCGAGAGGGGGACCAAGGCTCCCAGGCGGCCGGGTTGTCACGGCCGACATCGGGTACCGTTCCTGCACTGCCCGGGCGTAATTCCACCGAGGACGAGGCGCGCGGACCCACCGCCTGCGGATCATCGCCGGGCCACGCCGTCCAGATTGCGGCCGCGAGCGCCAGGACGGCAAAGGCTGTCGGCAGCGGCGTCGCCCGTCCCTTCTGCTGGATGAAACGGCCGTAGATCCAGCCGGCGAGCGCGAGCCAGACGGCTGCGAGACCGAGTGCGAGGACCGCATCGATACCAACCTGCTGGCCCAGGACCCAGGCAAGCCAGGTCACCGTTGCAAACATCGGGAAAGCCAGAAACTGCCGCAGACTCTCCATCCAGCGGCCTGGGCGAGGCAACCAGGCGAGCCAGCCGGGGAACCAACCGAGCAGCAGATAGGGCAAACTCATGCCGACCCCCAGCGCCGTGAACACCATCAGGGTCTCGAGGGCGCTCGCTCCAAGGGTGAAGCCCAAGGCCGAACCCATGAACGGAGCCGTGCAGGGCGTTGCGACGGCAACCGCCAGGACCCCTGAACCGAAGGTTGAGGCACCCGCGCCCGATGTCTTGCCCTCCGTGGGGCTTGCTGTCGGGTCGAAACGAGCCAGCCGCGTCATGCCCAAGCCGACCTCGAAGAGACCAGCAAAATTGAGTCCGATCGCCACGAACAGCAGGGCCATGGCCGCAACAAAGGCCGGTGACTGTAGCTGAAAGCCCCAGCCTGCTGCCACGCCGGCCTCCCGCAGGGCCATCAGGACGCCAGCCAGCAACCAGAAGGATGCGAGGACGCCCCCAGCAAACAGCATCGCTGCCTTCCGCGGCGAGTGACCCGGCGTCGCAAACGACAGGACCTTGAGGCCCACCACCGGAAAGACGCAGGGCATGAGGTTGAGGATCAATCCGCCGCCCAGCGCAAGTGCGATCGCGAGCCACAGGCCGGGACCCGAATCAGGGCCCGCGCCCGACGCAGCACCGGGTGGCGCAGACACGCCGCTCGGCGCGCTCCCCGCGGCCGTGAGCGGTCCGCTTCGGCTGAGAAGACCGCTGGGGTTGGTCGAACCCGACCGGCTGAGCCCTGCGGCGTCCGACAAGCCCAGTCGCGTGGCACTCGCGGCCCTGGGCAATGCCGCGGGCGCCCCCTCGACACGAGCGAGCAGCCTCCCGCCCGCCAGCGGCTCACGCGCCGGGCTGGGCCGAAGTTCGAACACGACATCGCCGGCGACGATGATGCCCTGCGCAGCCGCCAGCAAAGCATCGGCGCCCGACGCGATCTGCTTGACTCCGTCGGGCGAGAGCTGCACCTCGAGCCGTCTTTGGAGCGTCGCCTCGCCCGGCGGGTCGATGGCCAACAGCAGTTGGGGCGCCGCGTGCACCAGCGCAGTCTCGTGATAGGGGAAAAACTGCAACGCGTTGGCCGGCACCCGACGATCACCTGCCTCCAGCGGGTCGGGCAGGCCGATCGACAGGCGATCGCCCGCACTCGAGACCCGCACGTCGATGACACCGGCGGGGGTACGTGCTGCCGCCTCACGGAACAGGCGCGCATGGCGGCCGGGTGCAGGCCGGGCGGCAGCGGGTTCGATCGGCAGCTCGAGCCTGAGGTCGGCCTCGCCGGGAATGCAAACGTCACGACACATCAGCCAGAACGCACGCGCCTTGATCACGGCCCGGCCGCTCGCGCCTGCTGGCACCGACAAGGTGAAAGGCAAGACGATCTCGCCCTCGTAACCATAGTTGGCGAGTGGTGCAATGAACAGTCGCTGGGGGGCCGGCCAGTCGATCGGACCAGCGTTGAACCCCGCGGGCAATTCGAACTCGAGCCGGGTGGGAAGGCCTGAATCGCCGGGATTGCGCCAGTAGGAGTGCCAATGAGGGTCATGCCGCAAGCGCAGGCCGAGCCGCGCATCCGCACCTGCCACCAGCGCTTCATTGCGCGCAACCAGCTCCACCTCCACGGCCTCGACCCGCTGTGGCGACGCCTCGACGGGTGCAGGCCCCAGCAAGGACATGCCGAGGAGCATGAGCAGCGACAAGCGATAGACAATGAGCTTCATGGAGACGGGTTCGGGTGTTTCGGGGCCCCGCTCGATCGGCGGATCAGCGGATCAATCGTACCGGAATAACCGGGCGCGGCTCTCGTCACGCTTGACCCCGAGGGCCGCTCTGCCTACCATCGAAGGATGGACGAAGAACTGACGCTCCTTGAAACACGGCTCACCCGATTGATCAGCAACGCCCGGCGCCTGATCGAGGAAAACCATCGGCTCAGCCTTGAGCTGGCCCAGGCCCAGGCTGAGAACGCCGATCTTCGGGACTGCATCGCCCAAACCCGATCGCGCGTCACCCTGGCGCTGGCCCACCTTCCTTCTGACCCTTCGCTGGGATCAGACCTGATCCACCTGCACGAGGACCGACTCGCCCCTGGCAGAAGCGGCGCTCCAGCGCTTTCCTAAGCCCTGCGACGCCCGACCCAGCCACCCGAGACTGCCATGGAACCGATTGACCTGCGCATCATGGATCGTGACTACCGGCTGTCGGTCTCCCCTGAGGATCGGGATCGACTGGTCGAAGCCGCCCGGATGGTCGACACCCGGATGAGGCAGATCCGCGACTCGGGCAAATTGACCAGCCCTGATCGAATCGCCGTCCTTGCAGCCCTCCAATTGGCTCACCAGTTGATCGGCGAGACCGAGGCAGCCTCGACCGCGCCGAGTGTTGAAGCCCAGCGCCGCGTCCGTCGCATCAACGACTCGCTGGACACCGAACTGCGCTCTCAGGAATCCCTGTTCTGAGTCACTCGGCCCGTCGGAGGTCGCGCTAGAATTAGCTCGCCCCGCCGCCTTGACCGGGTCCTACATTCCTTGAACCCATGTCATGTAACCAGGCTGCGGCGATTCGAGCACCGCTGTTGTGATCGTCCCTCGTCGGACGAACCTGATGCGGTGCCTGCTGTGGCCGACCTGAACTTCACGGTTCAGGATGCGGGCCCGGCATCGCGGTTGGGGCCATTCCGATGAAGCCGCTCCGCATCCGGGCCAGTTACATGCGCGGCGGTACCAGCAAGGGGGTGTTTTTCGTCGCAGCGGATCTGCCCGAAGACCCCGACGTGCGGGACCGCTTGCTGCTCCGGGTGATTGGCAGCCCAGACCCCTACGGCAAGCAGATCGATGGCATGGGTGGAGCCACGTCCAGCACCAGCAAGGTCATCGTTGTGTGGCCCTCCAAACGCCCTGGGATCGACATCGACTACCAATTCGGGCAGGTCGCGATCGATCGACCACTCATCGACTGGTCTGGCAATTGCGGCAACCTGACGACGGCGGTGGCCCCCTTCGCGATCGCGAGGGGACTGACGACTGCGCCACGCGACGGTGTGGCCACCGTTCGGCTGTGGCAGGCGACACTCGGTCAGACCATCATCGCTCATGTGCCGATGTGCGAGGGCGAGGTCGACGAACAAGGGGACTTCGAACTCGACGGCGTGAGCTTCAAGGCTGCCGAGATCCCTCTCGAGTTTCTGGAGCCCGGCGACGCCGCCTCAATCGGGACTGGGAACGTCGCGATGTTTCCGACGGGTCGGACTGTCGATCAGCTCGATATACCGGGCCTGGGTCCGATCGAGGCCACCCTGATAACCGCCGGCAACCCAACCGTCTTCGTACACGCCGCGGCCTTCGGGTTGACGGGCTCGGAAATGCAATCTGACCTACCAGCGGGCTCGCCACCCTTGGCGCTGCTCGAGGCCGCTCGCGCTCAAGGCGCCGTAGCAATGGGCCTTGCAGCGGATGTCGAAACGGCCAGCCGCTCGCGGCCGGCCACCCCAAAGATCGCCTTTGTGTCACCCGCCCAGCGTTACACCGCTTCGGATGGCCGTCCGATCGAGCGCACAAGCATCGATCTGTGTGCGCGCATCCTGTCCATGGGCGCCTTGCATCACGCGATGACCGGAACGGGCGCGATCGCCATCGCGGTCGCCGCGGCCGTGCCCGGAACCCTCCTGAACCGACTGCTACCCCCAGGGCACTCACCGGCGCGGACCGTCTTCGGGCATCCCTCGGGCCGGCTCACCGTAGGCGCACAGGTCGCATGGGCGGGCGAGCGCTGGGTCCTGGTCAAGGCGCTGATGAGCCGCAGCGCTCGACTGCTGATGGACGGTGAGGTGCGCGTTCCAGCGAACCTGGAGGCCGTCGCAAGGACGCCATCCTGATGGCTTACTGGCTGATGAAATCAGAGCCCGATGAATGCTCGATCGACGACGCCCTGAGTGCTCCCGATCAGACTGTGGCCTGGATCGGCGTGCGCAACTATCAAGCCCGCAATTTCATGCGCGATGCGATGCGCATCGGTGATGGCGTGCTTTATTACCACTCCAGTTGTCCGAAGCCGGGGATCGCAGGGCTCGCTGAAGTCGCCTCGCGCGCCTACCCTGACCCAAGCCAGTTCGACCCGGCCTCGCCCTATTACGATCCCCGCAGCGCTCGAGAGTCGCCTCGCTGGCTGCTGGTCGACGTACGGGCCCATCGCCGAACCCGCCTGATCGCACTCGACGAGCTGCGCAGCCACCCCGCGATCTCTGGACTCCAGATCCTGAGGCGGGGCAACCGCCTGTCGATCACACCAGTCGAGCCCGCGCACTGGCGCTTCATCACCACGCGGCTACTCAGCCTGGGTGACGCGACAAACCCTTAGGTAGCGGGAAGGTCACCCGCTCCTCGACGCCATCAAGCGTTCGAACCGACTGCACCCCGAGAGCCCGGAGTCGGTCGACCACTTCCTGGACCAACACCTCGGGCGCTGATGCCCCGGCGGTCACGCCGATCCGGCGTCGCCCTGTCAGCCAAGCCGGATCGAGTTGGGCCGCCGAACCGATCAGGCGTGATTCGCAACCCATCTTTTCGGCAACCTCGCGCAGTCGGTTGCTGTTGGAACTGCTTTTTGACCCGATCACGAGGACCAGATCGCACTGCGGCGCCATGAACTTGACGGCATCCTGG
>CAZAVT010000129.1:0-4154 GCA_964488395.1 uncultured Burkholderiaceae bacterium
CGGTGGTGGTGACCAATCCGACCCATCTGGCGGTCGCGCTCCATTACGACGAGGAGGAGACACCATTGCCCGTCGTGCTCGCCAAGGGCGAGGGCTATCTGGCCGAACGCATGGTCGCCGCGGCCCGCGAGGCGGGGGTGCCGGTGATGCAGAATATCCCGCTGGCGCGAGCGCTGTTTGACCAGGCGAGCGTCGATCATTACATTCCTTCTGACTTGGTTGAGCCGGTCGCCGCCGTGTTGCGACTGGTCAACGAACTGGGCCAACGCGAGCCGAAGCCATGACTCTCCCCGTGCAAGTGATCAATGAATGGATCCGGCAAAACCACTTGCCGGTGGCCTTGCCCTGGCAGGGGCCGCGGGCGTCGGTGACCTTTGATGCGGTGCGTCTTCATCTGCAGTTGCTGCCCGGCGGGCAGGTGATGGCCGAGGCGCGGATCTGCGATCTTCCAAGTTCGCCCAACGAGCGCGATCGGGTACTGACGCGCTTGGCGCAGGTTTCGCTGGGCCGACTGCGCAATAATCCGGCGGTTCTGTCGGTCGATAGCGATGCGGCTGCCGCCTGGCTTCAGTATCGGATCGGTCAGTCGTTTCAACTGCACGAACTCGACGAGGCGGTCGAAGTCATGGTCAATGAGGTCGAATTGTGGCGGGCGGCGCTGTGAGGGCGAGGCCCGTGGGTGCACGGCTCATTGCCAGGCGCCTCGCCGGGCTTTGCCTGGTGGCGGCGATGCTAATGGGCGCCTCGCGACCCGCCGAGGCCGGTCCGCCACCGTGGCCCGAGGTCGAATTCAGCTACTACGCCGAACGCAAGACCCTCGGTGAGGTGCTGCAGGATTTCGCGGCGAGCTTTAGCCTGTCGCTCGAGTCGACGGTGGCGATGAACGAGATCGTCAATGGTCGCTTCAACACGGCCAACCCAACCGTCTTCATCAACCGTCTTGGGGGTACCTACGGCTTTAATTGGTTCACCCATGCTGGCACCTTGTTCGTCTCGAATAGCCGCGATATCCAGGTGCGGTCGATCTACACGCCGTCGGTTGCCAACGCCAGAAATTTCCGTCCTCTGCTGACCAGTCTGGGTGTCCTCGAGGCCAAGTTTGGTTGGGGCGAGATGCTCGATCAGGGGACGGTGGTGGTTTCCGGTCCTCCCGCCTATGTGGCGCTGGTCGAGCGAACCATCCGCGCGCTCCCGGAAGCCCCCTCGGGCATGCAGGTCGCGGTGTTTCGGCTGAAGCACGCATCGGTCCAAGACCGGGTCGTCAGCTATCGGGATCGCGAGATCACGACGCCCGGGGTCGCCACGATCCTGCGCAATCTCGTTCAGGGGTCGGCGATGGCGAGTACCAGCCAGCGCACTGTCCCCCAGCCCAATCTGCGTGCGACCAGCGAGACCATGCTCGATGGCCAGGCGGGTGGTCGAAGCGCTGCCGCAAGCGCCGCACCGGACCCGCTGGCGCCGATTCTCGGTGCGCAGGCGGCCGGCGCTGCGGCGGGCGGAGGTGGGCCGGGCGGTGGCGCCGGTGCGGGTGGGCCCAATCTCGGTGCGCTGCCAAGGATCCAGCCCTCGATCCAGTCCGAGCCCCGGACCAACTCCATCATCGTCCAGGACACGCCTGACCGGATCCCGGTTTACGAGCGACTGATCGCTCAACTCGATGTGCCCACCCAGTTGGTCGAGATCGAAGCCATGATCATCGATGTCAATACCAACCGGCTCTCGGAGCTGGGCGTGGTCTGGGGTGCCTCGGTCGACGGTCAGCGCCGAGCGCTCGGCTATGGCAACCTCGCCGAGACGGCGATTACGGGCAACACTCTGTCGGTGGTAGGCAGCTCGGCAGCCGGAGCGGTGCCGTCGGCGGCCGTGGTGTCGGGGGCCGACTACTTCATTGCCCGGCTGCGCTTTCTCGAGCAGCAGGGTGACGCCTCGATCCAGGCCCGGCCCTCGATCCTGACCTCGGAAAATCTTGGTGCCGTCATCGATCTATCGGAGACCCAGTACCTGCAGACGGTCAGCGAGCGTACCGCGCTGGTGACGCCCATCACGGCGGGGACCACGCTTCGGGTCACCCCCAGGCTGGTGGGCGAGGGAAAATCCCAGCAAGTCCACCTCACGTTGGATATCGAGGACGGTCAGATCCAGTCGGCGGCCGCGGGTACGCGGCCGTCAGTGCGTCGGGGCGTGGTCAGCACCGAGGCGAGCATCCGTCCGGACCAGAGTCTGCTGATTGGCGGCTACAACTCGGTTCAGACAGTACAGGGCGAGGACAAGCTGCCGCTCCTGGGCGATATTCCGCTCCTCGGGACCCTGTTCCGAACCCGCAGCGAGCAGTTGCAGCGTCGCGAACGTCTCTTCCTCATCCGTTCCAGTCTCGCGAGCAGCGAGTCGGCGATGGCGACCCGTGCAATCCCCGAGTTGCGTTTCGATGCGCCGGTTCGCCCGGCTGGTGCCGCAGCGGGAGCGTCGCCCGGCGGGAACGGCGCCCGCTCCCCGGGCAACGCCGGCGCCGCACGGACGGCTTCGGCGGCGCCCGGCGCGCAGCCCCCCAGTCCCGCACCCGCGGCGCAGCCCCCGAGCCCAGCGGGTGGAGCGACCGGATCTCCGATCTCAGGTACCAACCTGTTCAGCCCCAGTGCCGGCGCCGCTTCCAACGCGCCGTCGCCCTGAGGCCTCGTCGAACCGAACCCAAGGATCCCCCAATGAGCTCGACCCCTGTTACCTATGCCGCGACCGGACGCATCGACGCCAGCAACGCGGCGACCATCGAGGCGGATCTGCTGGCCGTGATTGAGAAATCCGGCCCGGCCCTGATCATTGATTTGTCAGGCTTGGGCTATATGAGTAGCGCCGGGCTACGGGTCATGCTGGTTGCCGCCAAGCGTGCCAAGGCGGCGGGCGGCAAGGCGGTCATCCTGGGCGCACAGCCTGCGGTGGCGGAGGTGCTCAAGATGAGCGGTTTTGACCGCATCATTCCGCTGACGGACTCGGAGTCCGCCGCACGCGCGCATTTCGGCGGCTAGCCGGCCGACGTCGATGGCTACCTCGTCGCCTTTGCTGCTCGAGCTCCGGCTGCCCCATCAGGTCGATCGGCTTCCCGAGTTGCTCGATGCCATCGAAGCGGTCTCGGCGCAGGCCGGTTGGAGTGATGGTTTTCGGACCCACGTGCTGCTGGTCGTCGAGGAATTGGTGGTCAACGCCATGTCCTATGGCGGCTGCGCGCCGGGCGAGGGTTGGGTCAGTGTGCGGCTGCTCGCGCAGGAGGTTGACCTTGTCATCGAGATTGCCGATAACGGGATCGCCTACGATCCGTTTACCAGTGCGCCCGAGCCGTCGCTCGATCTCGATCTCGACAGTCGGGCGATCGGCGGACTGGGCGTCCATTTCGTGCGTGAAATGACCGATTCCCGCGAGTATCAACGGGTCGATGGCGAGAATCGGCTTCGGCTGACCAAGCGCTGGAGCGCTTGATGGACGTCAGCGGACGAGGCCTGACGGTCCAGCCCAGCCGGGCGGTGACTTTCGCAGGCTCGGGCGAGGAAGCGGGTGCCTTGCTTCGTGACATCGGTCTCTCGCTGGTCAATCAACGGGGGCAGGTTCGCTCGGGCTACTTGCGGCTGACAACCCGCGCCGACGGCCAGGAGACTGGCGGGTCAGCGAGGCTGCAGACCGGCCTGCGTCGATTTTTCAATGGGGGTTCGAACCAACTCGCCAAGAACGCGGTAACGACCCTGGTCGCCCAGTACGCGGCGGCGAAGGGCATCAAGGGGGTTCACGAGGCGCTCAACCGCTACCTGCAGGACCAGTCGGACGGGCGCATCGGCAGCCAGAGTTTCATCAAGCTCTTGCAGGCGCTGGGTGTTGACGACGAGCACGGCACGATCGCTGCCTTGCAGCCGGTCGGCGGGCGTTTGGTCACTGACGATATTCTCAAGCCAAATCCTGACGCGGTCGTGCCCGAGGCCAAGCCCAAAGTGATCGTGTTTTCCCGGGAGGGTCTGCTCGAGGGGCTGGGGATGGGCACCGGGTCGGGCGATCACGTGACGGCCGAGTTTGGCGGGGACCCGCTCGACGTCCCGAGACAGTCGCTCGCCAAGGACCCGATCCCGTCGGATCCTCAGCAGGCCCAGTCGCTGAAGGAGCAGGAACCGGTGCAG
>CAZAVT010000129.1:4254-6781 GCA_964488395.1 uncultured Burkholderiaceae bacterium
GCAGGAACCGGTGCAGCTGCAGCCCTCGTCAGCCGGTCGACCGATCCTGCGCAGCCGCCAGGGGATGGGGGAGATCCTGGACAGTCTGGGGCTAACGACAGGGCGCAAGCTGGGTAGCGGCGGATTTGGTGTGGTCCGTGCGCTCGTCGACAGCGATGATAAAGAGGTCCTGGCGTTCAAGGCTCTGGAGCAGAAAGGCGCGCAGACGATTCGCTTTGATGCGGCGGGCAAACTGGTCCGCACCGGCGAACTGATGGCGGCTTACCTCGAGAAAGGCGATGATCCTGATTATGCGCAGTCGATTGGTGCGCTGGCCAACGAATATCTCATCGTCGCGGAAGACTCACTGTCCGAAGGGGCGGCGAAGCGTGAAACCCTGTTGATTCCCCGCGAGGCCGTCAAATCCTATCTCCGGGCACACGGCGAACGGATCGCCCGGGGCGAAACGGTACCGAAGCTGCAATTTCGCGGCGCGATCATGCCGCTGGTGGATTATCCCGATCTTGCCACGACGGTCAAAAAGGGCGGCGCGCTGAAAGATTTCGCTGCGACCGGATTGATGCTAAAAGGGCTCGTCACCCTGCAAGGCCTGAGTCAGCGCGGGTTGATTCATCGTGACATCAAGCCCGACAATCTCTTTTTCAATCCTCAAACGTTTGATTTTCAGTTGGCAGATTTTGGACTGATGAAAAAACGCAGCAAGGACGAGGAATCAGGCCGGATACCTTTGCAGCCCCGATCGGTCGGCGGCACGCTCGGCTACATGCATCCGCGAGTCTATACGGGCGCCTACGGGCCGGAGGTGGATCTGCATAGCTTTGCCATCACGGTGCTGAGGGCACGCTACCCTGAGGCGATGGGCCTGATCCTGGACCGGGCGCTGAAGCCGCTCAACAAGAGCCAGTCAAAGCGCGAGATCGACGCGGATACCTTGATCGACCTGATCGGCCAGATCGAGGATGAGATCGAAGAAGGCGAAATCAGCCTCCCGTCCGGTGTCGAGGACAGGGTGCTCCAGCAGCTGGTGGAGATTCAGGACGGAGCCATCACGTCGCAGACCACCCTAGCAGCCTTTGCGCTTCGTTGCCTCGATCAGGCGAGTCGGCCCTACCAGGACTGGGCGAGCCGGGACCTCGCCGTTGATCGATATGACGAACTCTTCGGACACCCCTACATCCGGTCCCTGGGCCTCGAATAATCCCCGTCGCCGGACGGGGATGGGTCGACCAGCACGGGCGAGATACTCAAACGGTCGCTGTCGCTGCGTTTTCGGCGGGTAGTCGATAATCGTCGCGGCTCTTTCCCTGTTCGATCCGCTTGGTCAGCCAAACGGGCGCTCGACCGCGACCCGTCCAGGTATCTCCAGTCTCAGGGTCTCGGTAACGAATCGGTACGGGCTTTTTCGATAATGATTTACCGGATGGTTTCTTGGCGCCCGCTTTGCGCGGCGATTTACCCTTACCTGCCGCAGCGCGATGGGCCTGCGGCCCGGCGCCGAGGTCGGTCATGCTGACGCCGAGTTTATCCATCAATTGACGGATTTTTTGCACATCCTTGGCTTTCTTGGCGCTCTTGGCATTTTCCAGCGCTTTGGCTTTGGCCTGCAGACGGGCAATTTGACGTTGAATCTGCGCGTAGGTTGTAGCGGGCATTTTTCCCCCCGGTTGTGAACGAAGTCGCCGCGAATCTATCAGAATTACTGAAACACCAGCAAATATCGGTCAGAACCTGATCAAGAAAACCGGAATATTCAACTCGAATTCCACGGATATTGAACCGGGAAAAGTGATCGGGGCTGCTGATTATTTCTCGCATCAGGACTGTGCCGAAGGCTGTTGCCGGGTTCGCTGGTATCTGGGTCACGCCGGTCGCGGTTTTCCTGGGATCGGACCGTATTGACCGGCGCTCTGTCCAAAAGCGGGTTACCATAGCGGTTTATCAACAAGCCCAGTCGCCGGCCGCCCCGGCGGGCTCTGGGTCACCGACAGCGACAGCTTGAACGAATCCGATCCAGTTTCTTCCGCGGCTCCCTCGGTAGCGCTCGCCCCCCCGGTTGCGCCGCCACCTGACGAGGACGCTGCCACCGCGCCCGGTTTTGAGAGTTTTGGTCTTGCCGAATCGATCGTGCGCGCCGTACACGATCTCGGATACCGGACGCCCACGCCGATCCAGACGCAGGCGATCCCGGTCGTCATGCAGGGCCGCGACGTGATGGGCGCCGCGCAAACCGGCACCGGCAAGACGGCCGGTTTTGCCCTGCCGATCCTGCAGCGCCTGCTGGTTCATGCCAATGCCAGCGCCTCGCCCGCGCGACATCCCGTGCGCGCCCTGGTTCTCGCGCCGACCCGCGAGCTCGCCGATCAGATTTTCGTCAACGTCTGCGACTACGCGCGTCACACGCCGTTGCGTACCGCGGTCGTATTCGGCGGGGTCGACATTGCGCCCCAGATCGCCGCTTTGCGTCAGGGTTGTGAGTTGCTCATCGCCACCCCGGGACGCCTGCTTGACCACCTGGGTCAACGCACGG
>CAZAVT010000129.1:6791-9272 GCA_964488395.1 uncultured Burkholderiaceae bacterium
CAGACCGAGATTTTCGTGATGGATGAGGCCGATCGCATGCTGGACATGGGTTTTCTTCCCGACATCCAGCGGATCATCAATCTATTGCCGGCCCGTCGCCAGAATCTGATGTTCTCGGCCACTTTCTCCGAGGAGATTCGCAAGCTGGCTTCGAGTTTTCTGCGTCAACCGGTGTCGATCGAAGTGGCGCGGCGCAATGCTGCGGCGGATACGGTCGAGCAGGTCGTCTATCGCGTGGCCGACGCCGACTCCAAGCGCGCCGCAGTTGCGCAGTTGGTGCGAGAGCGCGGACTTTCGCAGGCTATTGTCTTCACCAACACCAAGATCGGTGCTGGCCGACTCGCGCGGCAGTTGGAGCGTGACGGGCTCAATGCCGACGCCATCCACGGCGACAAATCCCAGCAGGAACGCCTGCTCACGCTCGAGCGCTTCAAAAAGGGCGAGATCTCTGTGCTGGTGGCGACCGATGTGGCCGCTCGCGGCCTGGATATCGCCGAGTTGCCGGCGGTGATCAATTACGACTTGCCTTACAGTCCGGAGGACTATGTCCATCGGATCGGCCGGACGGGGCGCGCAGGCGCGAGTGGTGTTGCCCTCTCGCTGATGTGTGCGGGCAATGACGAACGACTGCTCGCTGACATCGAGAAGCTCCTCAAGCGCAAACTCGCCCTCCAGACCCTGCAGGTCGAGACCAGCGGGCGGCTCGAGCGTGAGCGTCCGCGCCGCGACGAGGACCGTCCCTCGGGCGGGCGAGCCGAGCGCGAGCGTGGCTCCTCACGGTTCCAGTCCGAGCGTCCGCGTCAGCCTCCCGCGCCGCCGGTTGATCCTTTCTTCTCGACCCCCTACGAGCCTTCGTCCAGCGCGAGCGCCGTGGTGACTCCGGTACCGCAACGGCCGTCGGCGAGGGGTAAGCGCCCAGTCGCTGCGCTGCTCGGAGGGCGGCCTCAGTCCTGAGAAAACCAGGGGCTGAGTCGCCAGCGCGCGACCGCTTCTCGCCAGAAGACGTCCAGATTCTGCGCCTGCAAGGGCTCGATCCCCAGATGCCTCAGCGCTGCGTTGAGCACGTCCTGAATGGGCCGCCCATCGACCGCTTGCGCTTCGTTTTGCTTGGAGAGCTTTCTGCCGTCTGCGGCGAGCACCACCGGCAGATGGAGGTAACGGGGGCGTGCGAGCCCCAGCAGCGCCTGCAGGTGCATCTGCCGCGCGGTTGAACCAGCCAAGTCGGCGCCTCGAACCACATCGGTGATTCCCTGCTCGGCGTCGTCGACCACGACGGCGAGCTGATAGGCCCAGAGCCCATCGGCGCGCCGCACCACAAAATCGCCGACGCTTTGCGACAGATCCTCGCTGTGCTCGCCGAGATGCCGATCGTGCCAGAGAATCGGGGGGGCTTCATCGACCCGAACCCGCCAGGCGCGGGGGCTGCGCCCGGGCGCCAGGCCCTTGCGGCAGGTCCCAGGATAAATCGGCTCAAGAGGCGCTGGCGCCGACGGTGAGTGGATTTGCGAGTCTGCGATCTCGCGCCGGCTACAGGCGCAGGGATAGACGCAGCCTAGCTCACGCAGTCGCTCGTAAGCCCGCTCGTAGAGCGCGCCGCGGGCGCTTTGCCAGACCACCGGCAGGTCCGAGCGCAGGCCCAGTCGTGCCAGGGTTTGGAGGATTGCCTGATCTGCGCCTGGGACTGAACGCGGCTGATCGACATCCTCGATCCTCACCAGCCACCGTCCGCCGTGCGCCCGCGCATCCAGATAGCTCGCGACCGCGGCAACGATCGATCCCGCGTGGAGGGGACCGGTGGGCGAAGGGGCGAATCGCCCAAGGTAGCCTGAATCCCTCATCGAGCGAGCACCCGACCGCGCGGCGGGGGCGATGGGACCTGCCCACAGGGGCGACTGGCCTTCGCCGCGGCGGTGACGCCTGACCCGAGCAGCCGGGTCCGAACCCGCGTGACCGCCAGCCGGGAAAGCCACCAGTCGAGGGCGCGGCCGCGGCCAGCGCGTAACCAGGCGTAGCGCAGCGCAAGCGCGGGCCGGGCCGATCGCCGGGTGAGGGGTACCAATCGCCCGTCAGCCAGCGCTTCGGCGGCGAGGCTGGTCGGCAGGTACCCGCAGCCGAGCCCCTCGATCTGTGCCGCGAGCTTCTGGGCGATACCGCTCACCGTGAGGGTGTCTTGTCCTGGCAAAAGCCCGGCGCTCCCTGGGCGTAGCGCTCTGGAGCTGTCGGCGATCACGATCGCCCGGTAGCCGAGCAGCGTCGCGTCGTCGATCGGTGGTCTCACTTGGGACAGGGGGTGAGTGGGTGCGACACAGAACACGAAGCGCACATCGCCAAGCCGCTCGATCCCGAATCGGTCGCCGTCAAGGAGCGGTGCAGGCGGTTCGCCGGCAGCGCCGATCGCGAGACTGCAGCGGTCAGCGAGCAAGGCATCCCAGCAACCCTGCAGGACCTCCTCGGAAAATCTCAGCCGGGTGGGCGCACCCA
>CAZAVT010000130.1:0-9271 GCA_964488395.1 uncultured Burkholderiaceae bacterium
GGTACTCCAGCAGCGTGGTCAGATTCTCATCGGTGACGAACCAGACACTGCCGCGAAGACGGTACAACCCAGCACATTGACGTGCATCAACCCGCCCGGAAGTCGCTGCACCATCGGGGCAAGCCCGCGGAACAGCGATTCGGAGAGCTTGGTGTGATAGAGGATGTCGCCCATCAGGATGAAGAGCGGCAAGGTCACCAGTTCGTCGGCATTCAGGCGGCCCCACAGATCACCCGCCAGGACCCGCTCGATCGGGAGGTCACGAAACCAGGCGAGCGAAATAACGCCCGCCCCCATCAACGCAAACCCAATCCACAGGCTCGATCCGAGCAAGACGAGGAGTAGCAGACCCAGGAAAATGGGTGGCGCCATCATCAGGCGTGGCCCTCATGGACGGGTGCTGCGGCGCCGGTCACGCGCTCCGGAGGCTCTCCGATCAGAAGGCGGGTCGCACGAGCAAAGAGCGCCAGCCAAAGCAGGCTTGCCGACAGGGCGAGCAGCAACTGCGGCACCCAGAGTGGGGTCTGCATCACGAAATAGGAGACGCTCCCCCGCTGAAACGACCGAAGGCTCAGGTCGAAGAGACCCACCACCAACAGGCTGACGATGATGATCGCAAACAAGGTGCAGCCAAGATCCAGCCAACGGCCGAGCGCCCGGGGGAGATATTCGAGTGCAATGGGAACCCGGATGTGAGCGCCGCGCGTCAGGGTATAACCCGAACCCGCGAGCAGCGTGAGCGCACAGAAGTAGGCACTGTACTCAACGGCCCAGGGCTGAGACCACTCGAAGACAGCCGTCGCGATCGATTCCACGATCAGCATCGCGGCGAGCAGCGCACACGAAGTCGCGGCGACTGCTGCGCCTGCCATGCAGAGATGGTCGATGATCCCGCACACCTTGCTGAGCGCCGCCTTGAACATGGTCATGGTTGCAGGCCCCCGGGCGGGTCGTCCATCAAATCGGGGCAATCACTTCTTGCCGGTGGCCGCCATAAAGGCGTCCATGACCTTCTTGGCCTCAGGACCGGTACGAGCCACGAAGTCGTCCCACATGGGGCGAGTGACGCGGCGCATTTCGTCGAGCATGGCCTTGGACGGTGGCTCGACCGTCATGCCATTTTCGAGCAGCCGTTTCATCTGCGTCTCGTGCTCGGCCATGCTGACCCGCCAGTACTCGGGCTCGCGCTCAGCCGCAAGCTTTTCGATCGCGGCGCGGTCTGCCGGCGAAAGCTTCTGCCAGGTGCGCTCGCCGATCACCATGAGATTAGACGCCCACAGGTGATTGGTCGTGTAGGTGTGCTTGAGGAATTGCCAATATTTCTGAGCCACAGCGGTCGTGCCCGACGTCATGACCGCATCGAGTCGCCCGGAGGCGAGCGCTGGAACGATGTCGGGGTTGTTCATCTGCTGGGGGACCATACCCAGCTTGGAGACCATTTCCGCCGTCACACGATCGTAGGTGCGCATCCTCGTGCCCTTGAGATCGGCAAACGAGGTTGCTGGCTTTTTCAGGAAAAAGTTCTGGCTCGGCCAGGGCACGACGTAAAGCACCCGATTACCGCGCTTGGCGAGCGTCTCGACCCACTGCGGCCGCACAAAGCCATGCATCACCCGCAGTTGGGCATAGTCATCAACCAGGAAGGGCAAGCTCTCGATGCCCAGCATCGGCACTTCGCCCACATTCTGGAATCCGGCGAATTCGGCCATGGCTGCCGTACCGTCTTCGATCGCTCGAACGGTTTCGTTCGCCTTGATCCCCAACGCCCCGCCGGCGTGGATCGTCATCTGGACTCGGCCAGCGGTCGCTTCGGCAACCCGCTTGGCGAAGTCCTGCGCATTGGTGGTGTGGAACTCCGTCGGCCCCCAGGGCAGCGAGACATCGATGCGGGTTTGTGCAATGACGCCCTGCGCGATGGCCGAGGCGAGAAGTCCAGAAACGAGGGATGCCAAGACCTTCATGGGTCCTCCGGTTATCGTTGGTATGAATGCAAACCGTTGATCGGTGGAGGCTAACAGAGCCCGAGTTAATTGGTCAATTGTCCGGACAAACCCTGATATTCGGCGCCGAGGCGTCCGGACAAGCGTCAGGGTCAGCGCGCCCCCCCCGAGCTTTCAGCAGGGTCGCGAGCGCGTCCGATTGTCATCGCGTAGGAAAAACGATCAGCCGGATGGAGACTGTCCGCCACTTCGACGAGCGTTCCATCGGCGACGTAGTAGGCACGAACGATCCTCAATGCAGGAAAACCCTTGCGCGCCTTGAGGATAGCGGCATCGTCCCTACCCAAGGCTGCTGCCGTCACGTTCTGCTCGACCCGCGTGACCTGAAGACCGTAGTGTTGTTCGATCAGCTTGTAGATGGGCCCAGGCCTGCGGCCGACCCGCTCAACGATCCCCTTGAGTCCCGGATTCAGATAGACACGGGTCACGCACACCGGTCGTCCATCGCCTGACAGGTGTCGCACGGCCAGCGCGCAATGCCAGGTCTGACCGGGAGGAATCGGCAGCGCAACCCGCGCGCCAGAGCGATGCGTATACTCGCCAAATCCTATGATCTCCAGATGGGTACCCACGGAATACTGCATCAGGTCATCGATCGACTCGAGACTCTGGTGATAGGGCGTGCGCGGATGGTTTGACACGACGACGGTCCCCACCCGGGGCCGACGCGTCACGAGCCCCTCGGCGCAGAGACGGCGCAGGGCCTCGCGGATCGTGAACCGGCTCACGCCAAACTGTTCACAAAGCCCGGTTTCGGTCGGCAGGGTGCTGCCGACTGGATAAACCCCGCCCACGATGGCGCCGATCAGCGCGTGGGCGACCTCCTGGTAGCGCGGCAGGGCCTCCTGCGCCTCCAGAGCCGGGGTCAGGGTAGCCCCAGCGTCAGCCTCCGGATCACGCTGCCCCGCACAGCCGCTTTCGATCCGGTCACCGTCCGCCGAAGGTTTGACAGTATCCCGCTTTACCACGACAATTTGTCCGGACAAATGAACCGTTGAGCGCTCTTGATTCCGGCGTTTCGCCGATGATCGAAACACGTCGCGACTGTACCTTTGATCCGGCCAGCCGCACAAGAGGCCCGAACCGAGCGCCCGCCCCGCACCCGTGGAATTGACCCATGAAGCTTGAAGGCATCCGCGTCATCGATTTGTCGCTCTTCCTTCCCGGCCCGCATCTCACGACGATGATGGCCGATCACGGCGCGGAGGTCATCAAGATCGAGCCCCCGGGAGAGGGCGAGCCTACCCGCCACCTCGGTTACCGCGCTGGCGGACAGAGCGTCTGGTGGCGAAATATCGGCCGAGGCAAAAAGAGCGTTGTCCTGGACCTCAAGACCGCGGCAGGCCGCGAGTCCCTGCTGTCTCTGGCTGACGACGCCGATGTGATGCTCGAGGCCTTCAGGCCCGGCGTGATGAAACGCCTTGGGATCGACTACGAGACGATGAGCCAACGCAACCCCCGCATCGTCTACGCATCGATCGCCGCCTTCGGCCAGGACGGTCCCTTGTCCATGAGGCCGGCCCACGATATCGGGATGGAGGCTTACGCCGGCGTGGTGTCACTCAATATCGGTCAGGACGGACGACCCACCCATCCCCACATGCCAGTGGCCGACATCACCGGGTCGATGATGGCGCTTGCCGGCATCCTGATGGCCTTGCTTCGTCGGCAGACCACCGGCCACGGCGACTATCTCGATATCTCGATGCATGACGCGACGATGTGCTGGTTGCCCAACGCCACCGGACCCGTATTTGCCGAGGGACGATCGCCGCGGGTACGCGAGGAGCGCTCCTGGGGAGGGCACTCGTTCTACAACCTCTATGAGACTGGCGACGGCCGCTACATCGTACTGGCTGGCGTCGAGGGAAAGTTCATCCGCCAGCTTCTCGGGCTGTTCCAGCGGGAAGACCTGATTCCGATCGCGTCCCAGCCGCCGGGGCCAGGGCATGCTCCGGTGAAGGAGTTCCTGCAGTCGGTCTTTCGCACCCGCAGCCGCGATGAATGGACCACCTGGGCACAGGACAAGGATGTGTGCATGGCGCCAGTCCTTGAACTGCATGAGGCCTTCGATCATCCACAGGTCGCTGCGCGCCAAATGCTGATCCGTGATGCCGACGGCAACCTTCATGTCGGCAATCCGATCAAGTTCCGTCACGAACCACCGGTCATCAATACCCGGCTACCGAGCCTGGGCGAACACACGGCCGACGTACTGGCTGAGCTTGGTCGTCGGCAAAAGACTCGGGCCGATGCCGAGCACCCGGCGGGTCGGGAGTCTTGAAGCCATGAGTTCGCAGCCAAGTCGCAGCGCCACTCCGACGCCAATCGGATTGACTGCAGGTCTCATCGAGCTGCTGTTGAGGCCCGTTGATGCGCGAGACCGCGAGCGGGCCATGCTCCACGTCATCGACTGGGTCGGATGTGCGGCGGCTGGGGCCGGCACGCCGCCGGGACAGGTGCTGAAACGCTTTGCGCCCTCGCTGATGGCGGGGCCTTGCAAAACGGTTTGTGGACCCTCGCTGGATGCGCGCGATGCGGTGCTGATCGACGGCGCAGTGGGCAATGTGCTCGAAATGGATGATTTCCACCGCACGGCGATCGTGCATCCGGGACCCGTTGTTGTGCCAGTGGCCTGGGCGCTGGGCCAGCAGCTTGGCGCTTCGACCGGTGCCGTGCTCGATGCGATCGTTCGCGGCTTCGAGGCCATGATCCGGGTGGGACGTTGCGTCGGTCCGGGTCACTACCGCCATTTTCACAATACGGCGACCTGTGGCGTGTTCGGCGCTGCGGCAGCGGCCGGATCACTGCTCGGGCTTTCGGCTCGCCAGCTGGCGGACGCGCTGGGCAATGCCGGCACCCAGGCAAGCGGCCTTTGGCAGTGCCGGCTCGAGGACACGATGAGCAAGCAGTTGCACAATGGGCGCGCCGCACAGTCCGGCCTGTTGGCCGCTCAGCTGGCACCCTTGGGCTTTACCGGCGCTCACCAGATCCTCGAGGGACGCCTTGGCTTCTTCCAAGCCCTTTGTCCGGACGGGCAACCTGACCATCTGCTCGATGCGCCGCAGGGTGATTGGCTGATCCACGAGACCAGCTTCAAACCCTGGCCGGCGTGCCGCCATGCCCACGCGGTCATCGACTGCGCGCTCGCCCTTCGAGAGGTCATCGGCGACCCGGCACACATCCGCATCGTCGAAGCGCGCAGCTATCGGGATGCCGTACAGGTCTGCGATAACCCCAATCCTCAGACGCCGGTCCAGGCCAAGTTCAGCCTCCAGCATGCGAGTGCGGTCGTGCTGCTGCGGGGGCTACCGACGCTGGCGGATTTCGAGATGCCGGCAGCCGATACACCGGCCATCGCGGCCTTGCGAGCCCGAGTCCGCCTCGTCGAGGATTCGGCCCTGACTCAGGCCTACCCAGCGCGCTTTGGGGCTGCGATGCGCATTGAAATGGACGATGGCCGGATCATCGAGCACTCGTTCGCCGACGCCCTCGGCGACCCGGAGCGGGCACTATCGCGCGATGCGCTCGTGGCGAAGGCGCGAACCCTGCTGACGCACGCCGGCTTCAGCGAGCTTGCGGCCGACCGCCTGATCGGCGCTTGCCTCGCCGCGAACCCCATTAGCGACTGGCGAACCCTCTGCCGGAACCTGGACTGAAAGGCCCTGACCCGATGAGCACCCTGCCCTACTTCGAAGCGGCGGACTTTCCGCGGATCCGACGCGAGTATCCGATCGGCGAGGCCTTCCTCGCGCGCTACCGCGGTATGAGCCGCGACGAGCTGAGAGCGCTTCAAGACGATCGATTCCGCCAGGTACTGGCGTTTGCGTGGAAGGTCCCCTTTTACCAGCGGCTTTGGGGCGAGCGAGGCATCGAGCCCGGCGACATTCGTGGGCTTGACGATCTCGGCAAACTGCCGATGTACTCGAAGAGCGATTTGATGGCTGCGGTCGAGCGCTGCCCGCCGCTCGGGGATTTTGATGGGCAGCAGACGCACCCTGAGGGCGCCAGACCCCCGGTGATCATCCAGACAACGAGCGGCACGACAGGTCGGCCGCAACCGCTCCTCTACGGACCGTTCAGTCGCGAGGTGCAGAATGCGCTGCTCGCGCGCGCCTACAGGCTCCAAGGCATGACGAGCGAAGACGTCGTGCACTCGGTGTACGGCTTCGGCATGGTCAACGGGGGACACTACATCCGCGAAACCATCGTTCACTGGATCGGTGCCAGGTTGCTCAGTGCCGGCACAGGCGCGGAGACCCGCTCCGCGCAGCAGGTTGCGCTGATGCGTGATCTGCAGGCGACCGTTCTGGTGGGCTTCGGAGACTTTCTACGCCGACTGGCGGAGGTCGCGCGCGAAGAGGGGATCGAACCCGGCCGTGATAGCCGGCTGCGACTGGTTTCAGGACATCTGGGGCCCGAAGGTCGGGACGCCATCAGCGAGACCTGGGGCGGATGTGCGGTATACGACTGGTACGGCGTGGGCGATACGGGCCTGATCGCCGGAGAAGGCCCAGACCAGGACGGTATGTATGTGATGGAGGATGCGCAGTATCTGGAACTGGTCCATCCAGAGACCGGCGTCGCGGTGGCCGAAGAAGAGCCCGGCGACATGGTCTGCACCTGCCTCTTCAAGGACGACATCTTCCCGATCATCCGCTTCAACACCCACGACCTCACCGAGACCGTGACCGGACGGTCGGCGCTCGGTCTGCCGTTTCGGCGGATCCTGGGCTTTCGGGGTCGCAGCGACAACATGGTGAAGCTACGAGGCATCAACGTCTATCCATCGGCCGTGGGCGCGCTGCTCGCCGCGGAGCGAAGTGACTATGCCGGCGAGTTCCTCTGCGAATTGAAGCGCGAGGGCGTACGCGACGAGATGATCGTCTGGGCCGAATTGCGCGCCGGAATCGAGCCCGATGCGGCGCGCCTGGACGCCTGGCAAACGCTCCTGCGATCGCGGCTGGGGGTAGAGATGCAGGTTCGCCTGGTTCGGCCCGGTGTACTGGCTGAGCGCACCGGTGTCGAATCGCGCCAGAAGCCGATCCGACTGGTCGACCGGCGCAATGCCTGAGTCCGGAGCGGCACGATGACGCTGCGACATTCCAGCAAGTTGGATGATCTCGAGGCACTCAGCATCGAGCAACTGCGGCGCGGCTATCAGGAGGGTTCGCTGGATCCGGTCGTCGTCGCGCAGACCTGCCTCGCGCAGATCGATACACAGGACTCCGATCTGCATGCGTTCATCACGGTCAGTCGGTCGCGTGCGATCACCGACGCAATGGCCAGCCGCGAGCGCTGGCGTAGCGGCCGCCCTCTGAGTCCCTGCGACGGGATCCCGATCGCGATCAAGGACAACATTGATGTGGCAGGTTTGCCCTGCACGGCCGGGACGGCAGCCTTCCGGCAGCGGATTGCATCCGATGATGCGCTGGTCGCCGCACGACTGCGTGCCGCGGGCACGGTGCTCCTGGGCAAGCTCAACATGCACGAGGCAGCGCTCGGCGCGACGACCGACAACCCTGTCTTCGGTCGGTGCATGAACCCGCTGCATCCAGGGCATACGCCGGGCGGCTCGAGCGGCGGTAGTGGTGCAGCCGTGGCAGCGCATCTGGTATCGGTTGCGCTGGGCACCGACACGATGGGCTCGATCCGCATTCCTGCGGCCTACTGCGGCGTGTTCGGTTTCAAACCCGGACACCGGCCCGAATTGAACCAGGGCGTGATCCAGTTGCATCCGGGTCTGGATGCACCAGGCCCGCTCGCTCGTAGCGCGCTGGACCTGGCCTGGAGCGCACGACTGTTACTGGATTTGCCCGCTCATGTAGCCGATGTCACGCCAGGAGTGCAGCGGGGCTGGTCGGGGCTGCGGGTCGCGCGCCTGCGCGAGGCCGAGCAGGCCGATCTCGACCCAGCAATCGCGAACGGCCTCGAGTCCCTGACTGCCGAGCTCTCAGCACTGGGCGCTCAAATCGCTCATCGCTCGCTCCCCGAATGGCATCCCGGTGCAGCGCGTCGCTCTGGCCTGCTCCTGTGCGAGGCAGCAGGCCGGATCTGGTGGGAGCAACAACTCGGCCCAGGGCTCGAGGGACTTTCTGCCGAGCTGATCGCCATGCTGCGCTATCCCACGACGCTCCTGCCAGACCGGATGGTACGAGCCGAGCGCGAACTCCAAACGCTGAAGGCGGCCGCGCTCCAGCTCTTCGACGAGGTGGATCTGCTGTTGTTGCCGACCACTGCGCAGCCGAGCTTCATGCACGGGCTTCCCGCGCCGGTCCAGCAGGCGGATCTGACCGCACTGGCCAATTTCATCGGCGCACCGGCCCTTGCGATCCCGCTCGACTGCGCCGGCACGACCGGCTCGGTTCAGTTGGTGGCGGCACCGGGGCGCGACGAGGACCTGTTGTCGCTGGCGATGGCCATCGATGCGATCGGCACGAGATCGATCAGTAAACCGTTCGCGCGCGTACCACTCGGCGCTTTGAGCACTCGCCCCTCGGATGCCGGTACAACGGGGGACGACCCCAGCCGCCCGGACCTGCGGCCTCACGCCGAATGGTTGCGCACCCAGGGTCTGGGGGCGGCCGCACAGGCCGCCTGCGCGGCGCGAGACCCTGAGGAAGCGCTCGGGCACCTCGTGCGGGCCTGGGTCGGCGCGCTCGGCGATCGGCAGGCATACCTGCGGCCAGGCAGCCTGCGCGAGGGGGAAAGGCAGTCCTTCATCGGCGGCTGCTTCATGGTGACCCCCGACCATGGGTGGCATCTGCTGGTTGCGGGCGAGGGCTTCCCGCAGGAACAGAGACGGCTGATGATTCCGATCGATGCCGGTCATCCCGGGCGTGTGAGGGCGAGCGGCGAACCCATGCTGCTTGCCAATACCGACGAGCATGGTGATTTTCGTCAGTATCTGAAGTCGTCCCGAATGGGCTCATCGATCTACGCGCCGCTCCATTGGGAAGGCCAATTCATTGGGCAGATTGTGATGGCCGCCCAGGCGCGATGGACCTTGCGGGCGAGCGATCTGGCCGTGCTGATTGCCCTTGCGCCGCTAGCCGCGGCGCTTTGGATCGCCAAGGGCGGACCGAAGTGGCTGGAACGTCACTACCCGCCTGCGGATGGCTTTCGCGTCGATGCTGCAGGGGTCGACCGAGCCGACAACCGATGAGCTCGAACAGCGCCCACCACGACCTGGATACCCAGGCGGTCTATCCAAATGCATTCACGAAACACAGGGGACCCTGAACGATGATTGAACAACCCGTGAGATTCAG
>CAZAVT010000131.1:0-9209 GCA_964488395.1 uncultured Burkholderiaceae bacterium
CGTGCCGATCGACTGCGTGGCCGCCAAGCACGAGAGCCCGCACTTCGCAAATCTCTACGACATGCTGCTCAAGTACGCCGACGTGATTCCTGTCGCCGAAGTTCTGGCGCATTTGCGCGGCCTGCCGAAAGGGACCGGCGCATGAGTCTCAGAGATCCTGGTTTTTACGATCACTTGGCCTGGAACAAGCGGCCGGTGATCCGCTGGCCCAACGGCGCGCGCGTTGCTTTCTGGGTGGCGCCCAATATCGAGTTCTACGAGCTTAATCCGCCGCGCAATCCCGCCCGCCCGGCGTGGGGTCGGCCCGCCCCCGACGTGTTGAACTACACCTACCGCGACTACGGCAACCGCGCCGGGTTCTGGCGCATGTTCGAGGCGATGCAGCGCTGTGGCGTGCGCGGTAGCGTCTCGCTCAACGTGGCGATGTGCGAGCACCATCCCGAGATCATCGAGGCCTGCGCCAAGGCGGGGTGGGAGTTTTACTCGCATGGCACCTACAACACCCGCTATCTGTTCGGTCTGACCGAGGACCAGGAGCGCGCGGTGATCCAGGATTCGATCGACACGATCAAGAAGCACACCGGGCAGCGTCTCGATGGCTGGCTCGCTCCGGCGCTCACCTATACGGAGCGCACCATGGACCTGGTGGCCGAGATGGGGCTCAGCTACGTCTGCGACCTGTTCCATGATGACCAGCCTGGCCCGGTCAAGGTGAAAAAGGGTCGTCTGGTGAGCGTGCCCTATTCACTCGAGATGAACGACGTGATCGTCTACAACGTCAATCTTGTTTCGCCGCGGCGTTACGGCGACATCATCCGCCGGCAATTCGATCGCCTGTACCAGGAAGGCGAGCAATCGGGCACCGTGATGTGCATCCCGCTCCATCCCTATCTGGTCGGCCAGCCCTATCGAATCGCCGCCTTCGAGGAAGCGCTTTCCTACATCGCCAGCCATGAGGGCGTGTGGCTTGCCACCGGACGGGAGATCGCGGCGCATTTCAATCAGCATTACTACGACGCCTTCGCCGCGGCCGGCGAAGCGATCGGGGAGGCACCATGAGCCAGACCATGGATCCGCTCAACTACCCCTTCCGTGGCTACGGGATGGATCATGATCGCTGGGACTGGTCGATGCTGCACCGCCGTCCGGGGGTGGCCTGGCCTGCCGGGGCCCGGCTCGCGGTTTGGTTCACCGTGGCGCTTGAGTGGTTCCCGCTCAACATGAAGGGCCAGCCCTTCAAGCCGATGGGCGCGATGCAGACCTCCTACCCCGATCTGCGCCACTACACGCTGCGCGACTACGGTAACCGGATCGGGATATACCGCATCGCCGAGGCACTGAGCCGACACGGTATTCGCGCGTCGGCCGCCGTCAACGCGGCGGTTGCCCGCCGCTATCCTTCGTTGGTCCGTGACTGCGTCGGGCGAGGCTGGGAGATCATCGCCAACGGTCTTGACATGGATCATCTGCATCACGGGGGCCTGTCGGTTGACGAGGAACGAGCCTTGATCGACCAGACCCGGTCGATCCTGCGCGAAGTCAGTGGCCAACCGGTGCGCGGCTGGCTGTCTCCGGCCAAGTCACAGTCCCACTCGACACCGGATCTGCTCGCTCAGGCTGGCTTCGATTACCTCTGCGACTGGGTCAACGATGACATGCCGTATCGCGTGCGCACCGTCACCGGTGCGATCGATGCGAGCCCCGCGCACTACCAGTCCCGACCGGGCGAGGGTGGGGCCGCTGCGGTGCAGCCCGGACGAGGCCTCGTCGCGATGCCGCACCCGATCGATCTCGACGACGCGACCATCCTCGTGCAGAACCACCATACCGAGGATGACTTTCGTGATGCGCTGATCGATCAGTTCGAGGTGCTCTACCGCGAGTCCGAGCCTGGTAATGGCCGGATCCTGGCGGTCTCGCTCCATCCCTGGGTGATCGGCCAGCCTTATCGGATCGGCGCGCTTGAGCAGGCGCTCGACCACGTGATGCGACATCGCGGGGTCTGGGCCGCGACCGGCGGCGAGATCCTTGATGCCTGGCGTTCGAGCGCCCCGGCCTGATCTCAGGCAATGCCTCACACCAGGGGGCGGTGACTCAGGAGGCGGCGCTCGCCCGGCGCCGGAGGCAATCCAGATAGGCTTCGCCATCGGGCGGCAAGCCACTGCGCTGTGAGTGCCAGAGTATCTCGCCGAGGCATTCCATCACTTGGTGTGCCGCCTCGTGCGGGCTGCCCAGGCGTGCGGCCAGTTGCTCGAACAGTGCGCGCATCCCCGGTGGTTGGTCAATCGACAGCTGTTCGCTGATCGCCAGATGCATCGACAGGTGTAAGAACGGGTTGCTTCGCCCATCGGCGCCATCGAAACGCTGCTCGACCACCGCTTCGCCCAGGTCGAGTAATCCGTGATACTCGGGATGCTCGGCGATCCAGTCGGCGGCGATTGCCTCGAGCGGCGTGAGCGGTGCTGCGCTCCCGCGCTTGGCGCGAACGGCGCAGAAAAAACGCCGGACCTCGTGCTGTGAGGGGTTGAACATCGTCGTTCTCAGCGGTTTTTCGGGGCGGGCGTCTTGCGGCGGAATTCGCACAGGTCGGCGATCAAACAGCGCCAGCATTCGGGCGTGCGGGCCTTGCAGACGTAGCGCCCGTGCAGGATCAGCCAGTGGTGAGCATCCTGTAGGAAGGCACTGGGCACCCGTCGCAGCAGCCGTTCCTCGACCTGCAGCACGGTCTGGCCTGGGGCCAGGCCGGTGCGGTTGGAGACCCGAAAGATGTGGGTGTCCACCGCCATCGTGGGCTGACCGAAGGCCGTATTGAGGATCACGTTGGCGGTCTTGCGTCCGACCCCCGGCAGCGCTTCGAGCGATTCGCGATCCTGCGGTACCGTACTGCCGTGATGTTCGATGAGTCGCCGGCAGGTCTCGATGAGATGCTTGGCCTTCGAGCGGTAGAGGCCGATCGTGCGGATGTACTCCGACAGGCCCTCGACGCCCAGCGCCAGGATCGCTTCGGGGGTTCGGGCCACCGGAAACAGCTTGCGGGTCGCGAGATTGACGCTGCGATCAGTGGCCTGTGCCGAGAGCAGTACCGCGACGAGCAACTCGAAGGGGGTGCTGTACTCCAGTTCGGTCCGCGGTTGCGGATTGGCCTCTTGCAGGCGACGAAAGATCGCGCTGCGCTGGTCCTTGTTCATGGGTGCTTGTTCCGCTCGGCAGGGGCGCTTGCCGCGAGGCGCTCCCGGGCGCGGCGGATCGCAGCCTCGATGATCGCGCGCTTGCGTGTCTCGGCAGCCTCGTCGTTGGGTGCGCCCGTTGCGGGTCCTGAGACCGCCTGGTGGTCCAGCTCCTCGAGCTTTTCCTGGGCCTCATCGATCCGGTGCTGCGCCCGCTCGAGCCCGCGTCGAGCGAGCCGCACGGCGCGTGCCTGGTGTCGCCGTCGCGCGGCGGCGGCCTCTTCGATACGCCAGGGGGTGCTGGCAGCGACGGGCTCGAGCGCGATACAGTCGACCGGGCAAGGCGACACGCACAGCTCGCAGCCCGTGCAGAGCTCTGCGATCACGGTGTGCATCCGCTTGGGGGCGCCCATGATCGCATCCACCGGGCAGGCCTGGATGCACATCGTGCAGCCGATGCAGTCGGCCTCGATGATGCGGGCGATCAGTCGCGGGGCGTCGGCGCGACCGCAGGTCGGATCGATCGGCAGCAATGGCCGATTCAGAAGGGCCGCGAGGCGCAGGACTCCGGCATCGCCGCCTGGCGGACAGCGATTGAGCTCAGTGCGGCCCCTGGCGAGCGCCTCGGCGTAAGGTCGGCAGCCCTCGAAGCCACAACGGCGACACTGGGTCTGCGGCAGGATCTCGTCAATGGCTTCGACGAGGGCCGCCAGGCCCTCGTCGGCGTCCAGGCCCTGGAGGATCGGTGCGCTGCGGATGGCCGGGCTGGCTTCAGGCCCACCGGCCGACGCCTCACGAGCCTCAGCGCCGAGCGGTCGCGGCGCGCTCACCGATCTGGGCGCGAATGAATTCGCGGACCCTGGGCTGGATCTGCTCACGCCAGCGGCGGCCGCTGAAGATCCCATAGTGACCCGCGCCCGCAGCGGTCAGGTGCTGCTTGTTCGCCCGGCTGATCCCCGTACACAAGTCCTGCGCCGCCTCGGTCTGTCCTGAGCCCGAGATGTCGTCGAGCTCGCCTTCGATCGTGAACAACGCGACCGTGCGGATTGCCGAGGGGTCAACCCGAAGGCTACGGCCCTCGAACTGGACATCCCACGTGCCCAGCGGCAGAGCATGGTTCTGGAACACCGTGCGGATCGTGTCGAGGTAGTACTCGGCCGGCAGATCGAGGACCGCGTTGTACTCGTCGTAGAACGCACGGTGAGATTCCGCGTCCTGGAGGTCACCGCGGACCAGGTCCAGGTAAAAATCCCAATGCGAATTGAGATGCCGGTCCGGGTTCATCGCGACGAACCCGGCATGTTGCAGGAATCCCGGGTAGACGCTGCGACCGGCGCCTGGATAGCGACCCGGTACTCGGTAGATCACGGTGCGCTCGAACCAATCGTAGCTGCGGCGCTTGGCCAGTGCGTTGACCTCGGTGGGGCTGCGACGGGTGTCGATCGGTCCGCCCATCATGGTCATGCTGCGGGGCTGGCGCGGGTCCTTGAGCTGGGCCATCAGCGAGACAGCGGCGAGCACTGGCACTGTCGGCTGGCATACCGACATCAGATGAACGTCGGGGCCGAGGTGGCGAATGAACTCGACCACATAGGCGATATAGTCTTCGAGGTGAAAGGGCCCTTCGGAAACTGGGACCATTCGCGCATCGATCCAGTCGGTGATGTAGACCTCGTGCTCGGGCAGCATGGCACGCACGGTGTCCCTCAGCAGCGTGGCATGGTGGCCCGACAGCGGTGCGAAGATCAGGACCGCCGGATCCCGTGGCCGGCGTTGCATTGATGCGGGCAGCAGGCGCTCGAAGTGCAGCAGGCGGCAGAACGGCTTGGCGAGCTCGATCCGTTCCACCACGCTGACCGGCTGGCCGTCGACCTGGGTCTCACCAATGTTGAACTCCGGCTTTTCGTAGTCCTTGCCCAGCCGGTGCAGTAACTCCAGCCCTGCGGAAATCCGGGTGGAGAACGGCGTGTAGGCGAGCGGGCTGTAGGGGTTCGAATAGAGCTGGCTGACCGATTCGGCCCAGCTCGACAGCGGCTTGAGCACTGCGCGCTGGGCTTCCCGGAAGTGGTAGAGCATGGGCGACCGTGTGCGGGGGAAGTGGGAGGCGTATCCGCCGTTAAAGGCGGCTTTTCTCGCTTTCTAGCACGATGCGCGCTTCGGGTCCAACGCGCTCGGACAAGCGCTCGGCCCACCTCTGAGGCCCTGGGCCCTGAGCAGGGCGTCGAGCCAGCTCGCGGTCAGCTTCTCCTGCAGCGAGTTCTGCGTCAGCCGCTCGCCCAGCGCGCGGAAATCGACCCGGTCAAGCAACTGATCCTGATTGAAGCAGGAAAAGACGTAGCTCACCTTGCCGGTCTGTGGATCGCGATGGGGCTGCAGGCACTGCGCGCAGACCTCTTTCATCATGCACTGCATCGGCGAGTTGATCGAGCCGAAGGCGAGGTGTCCGGGCTTCAGGAGCGGCGCGAGCACCTGGTGACGGGCACGGGCGACCGCAGCCATCATTCGGTCCGACCCGATCGCGATCACCCGGTCAGCGTCCTGCATGCGCGGCAGTCCGGCGGCAGGGTCACCGCCCGCGGCGTCGAGCTCACCGCTGCCATACGCCCTCATCGCCTCGACGATGTTGCCGACGAAACTCCGGTCTTGCGCGCGTGTGGGAGTGAACCCCGGGCCTTCGTCACAGCACCAGACGACCACATCGGCGGCCGCTTCGATCTCGGCGACCTTGTAGCGGTCGATCATCTTTTTGTAGCCGGCAAAGTAGAGCACCCGCGAGCCACGGGCGCGAAACGCCGCGCCGATCGAGAACAGCACTGCGTTACCCAGACCGCCACCGACCAGGACTACGGTCTCCCCACCCTCGATCTCGGTGGGTGCGCCCGTGGGCCCCATCAGCAGGATGGGCTCGCCGGGCTTGAGTAACGCGCACAGGTCGGAGGACCCACCCATCTCGAGCACGATGGTCGACACGAGGCCAGCTTCGCGATCGACCCAGGCGCCCGTGAGCGCCAAGCCCTCCATCACCAGCCGTGTCTTCGCGCCGTCGAGCTCGACCGTCGGCGCGAGCGCCTCGAAATTCTGCAGGCGATAGAACTGGCCCGGCTCAAAACGTCGCGCTGCGAGCGGCGCGTGAACAACGACCTCGATGATGGTCGGCGTGAGCCGCTCGACTCGTTCGATACGAGCCCGCAGCAGGTGGTTGAGTTCGGCACTGAACTCGGCCGCCCGAGCGCTGCGACTCGGCGGTCGGCGCGACAGTACCCGTGAAATCACTGGGTAACCCTGGCGGGCCGATCCCATGGCCTTGACGACGTTGCCGAAGTAACTGGGGTGGAGGTCGCCGAAGAAGGACACCATCCGGCCATCGGCTGAACGCGACAGCAGCACCCGGGCCTCGTCGGGCTTGCTGATCGAGAACTCCGGTTTGACGGGTTCACCCGCTTCATCGATCGCCTGGAAATACTTGCCATCCAGCGAGAAATGCAGCGCATCCTCACGAGCCAGCACCGTGTTGGGTTGCGTGCCGGCAGCCACAAAAATCGTGCGGGCGGACCAGGTCACCTGGGCGTTGGCACCTGTCGCGTCTGACCATCGGCCCTCCTCGCTACGCAGCTGCCGACAGAGCGTGATGGACTCGACTGCCCCGTGTGCATCGACCGCAATCGAGCGCGGATCAAGACATTCGGCAAAGCGGATCCCTTCCTCGAGCGCTTTTTCGACCTCTTCGTGATTCAGGGTGTAGGAGGGGCTGTCCACCATTCGCTTGCGGTAGGCGATCGACACGCCACCCCACTGCTGCAGCAACTCCACGATCCTGGCCTCGCGGCCTTCGGCGGCCGCCGCCGCGCGTTCTGCGCGGATCGCCAGGCCGTGGGCGAGAAACTCCTCGGCAGTCGCCCGTTCCTCGTCAGTCCAACGAGACCGTACGACGGGTTCGCCGAGCAGACGAACCAGGATGTCGTGACGCTCCAGGAACTTCTCGACCTGAACCACATAGTAGGCGAGTGACTCGGTGGCCGTGTCCACCGCCGTGAGCCCGCCGCCGATCACCACAACAGGTAGTCGGATCTGCATGTTGGCGAGGGAATCGGCCTTGGCCGCCCCGGTCAGCTGGAGCGCCATGAGGAAGTCGCTTGCCGTGCGCACCCCGCGCGCGAGACCGTTGGGAATGTCCAGCACGGTGGGTCGGCCTGCGCCCATCGCGAGGGCGATGTGGTCAAAGCCGAGTGTCCAGGCATCGTCCACGGTCAGCGTGCCTCCGAGGCGCACTCCGCCGATCAGCGTGAAGTTTGCTCGACGTTCGAGGAGCAGACGGATCACCTTGAGGAAGTTCTTGTTCCAGCGGACCGTGATGCCGTACTCGGCCACGCCGCCGAAACCCGCCATCAGGCGGTCGTCGAGCGATTCGTAAAGGGTGGTGACGTCCTCGATCGGCTCGAATGGCTGGCGTGATCCGTGCGCGTCCACGCCCGACAGGGCTGCCGGCAGCGGCTCGATCTTGAGCCCGTCGACGCCGACCACTGTGTGGCCATCGTTCATCAGATGATGCGCGAGCGTGAACCCGGCGGGGCCCATGCCTGCCACTAGGACCTTGTAGCCGCTGTCGGGGCGCGGTAGCGGTCGGCGCAGGTCGAGGGGATTCCAGCGGGTAAGGAGCGAGTAGATCTCGAAACCCCAGGGGAGCTCGAGAACATCCTTGAGCGTGCGCGTCTCGGCTTGTGGAATGTCGACCGGGGTCTGCTTTTGGTAGATGCAGGCCTTCATGCAGTCGTTGCAGATCCGGTGTCCTGTCGCGGCGGCCATCGGGTTGTCGATGGTGATGATCGCGAGCGCGCCGATTGCATGACCCTGTCCTTTGACGACGTGGAATTCGGAAATCCGCTCCTCCAGCGGACAACCCGCGAGCTTCACTCCAAATACGGTCTTCTTGTAGGCCGCGCGGCCCTCGGCGTCGGGCTTTTCCTTCAGGCCCTTGGAGCAGGAGTCCTTGCCCTGGTTGTGGCAGCCGATGCAATAACTCGCTTGATCGAGCGCGCCCCGCAGATCGGTGCCAGGATCCGTGAGCCCGAAGCCTTCACGGCGTCGAATGTGCCCGGGGGCGATCGTGAATACCTGGACGCCTTGCTCCTCGCGCGACTGGGCGTGTGCAAGCAGCGCCCAGGGGTCCACCTTGCCGGGTTGGCGAAACAGGACCCCGCTGCCGTGGCGGGCCTGACCTTGTTCCGTCTGCACCGCCCAGGCGCTGTAGCGCATCGCGAGCTCCAACCGCTCGCCCTGGCCCTCGGTCTGCCAGGCCAGCACCGCGCGCGCGAAGGCGAGCTCCTCGAAGGGCGTACCGAGCCAGGCGGTGAGCCGCTCGAGCGCGGCATCTGCATCGAAGCCTGCGAGCTGATCCGCCGAGACCTTGACGAGCGCCTGGCGTTTGACGAATTTCCACTTGACCTGATAGAGGGGGTCGAGTTCGTGGTGGCGCTGGCGCGAATCGGCGAGCGCCTCCTCGATGCCGAACAATTCGGCCACAAAGGCGTCAACCCGCGGTGCCAGCTCGATCAGGAGCGCCGCCTCGTCCTTGGCGCTCGGCGGGGTGTCGGTCGCGACCGAGGCCCGCGCCGCGACCAATCGTTCGGCCAGGCCCGCGTCGTGGATCGCCAGTCGCTCGAGGAAGAGGCGGTCGATCTTCGCCAGGCCCTCCCGGTGATACAGGTCAGTAAAGCCGAGACCGCCCGCCAGATGAAGCGTCATGAGCGACCTTTCCTGCCGTCAACCGCGGTCGAGTTCGGCGAGCTTGTCCTTGACCTCGCGCCAGTCGTCGGCGTCGGGTAGCGCTTCCTTGGTCCGGGTAATGCTCGGCCAGAGCTTGGCCAGATCGGCGTTGATGCCGATGAATTTCTCCTGGTCCGCCGGGACATCTTCCTCGGCGCGGATCGCCTCCACCGGACACTCGGGGATGCACACGGCGCAGTCGATGCACTCGTCCGGATCGATCACCAGCATGTTCGGACCCTCGCGGAAGCAGTCCACCGGACAGACATCGACACAGTC
>CAZAVT010000132.1:0-6673 GCA_964488395.1 uncultured Burkholderiaceae bacterium
GTACCTGGCTACGAACCAGGGGGTCGTGGGTTCGAATCCTGCCGGGCGCGCCATAGGTCTCAGGCACTTGGGCCACTCTCGCGAGTGGCCTTTTGCTTTGGGGCGATGCGGTCAGTCGCGCCATAGGGCCATGATGAGCGCCCCCTAGAGACTCCCGCTCGCTCAGCTTCGTCCACCCGGTTTCTGGTAGGTGCCGTCCCAGGGACCGGTGCGCTCGATCAGACCCATGCCATCGTCCGTCGCACTAGGCTGGGTCAGCTCAAAGACCCCGGCTGGATCGACGGCCATGTAATCCATGTAGCCCATGCGGGCGAGCGGCCTCTGGCCAGCGGTATCGAATCGCCCATCCTTGATCGCCTCGTCGGCGATGTAGATGCCAACCACCTCGCCGATCAGCATGAACCAGGGGACCGTGGCCTTCGGCGACTGGGGCAGCTCGATCATCTTCCAGAGCTTGCATTCCAGCGCTGCTGGACTGGCCGCGACCCGAGGCGCGCTGATATAGCGGGAGGGCGCCGTTGCCAAGCCTGCGAGCTTGAACTCGTCGGCTTCGGGCCGCACGGGCGCGGCGCTCAGGTTCATCCCGCGAACGAGCGCATGGCTCGCAAATGAGCAGGTGAACTCGCCCGTGTCCAAGACGTTCCGCACCGAATCCTTGATACCGGCCGATGAGAACATCACCATCGGCGGCTTGTCACTCACGGCATTGAAAAAACTGTAGGGCGCGAGATTGGGAATGCCCTGCGCAGACAAGGTCCCGATCCAGCCCACCGGCCTTGGTACGACGATCGCCTTAAAGGGATCGAATTTCATGCCGTGGTCATTGATCGAAGTCTGATAGTGCACGCTGCTCTCCTGCGGCGGTGGGTGGTCAAGCGGCCCCGCCGCGCATTGTGAGGGAAAAGGCGGGCCACAGCCAGCCTCGGCTATGCTTTGGGCTCAATCGACCCACGCACAGTTAAGCAGCCATGACCCAGACCCCTGAATCGCAACGAGTCGCCCTCATCACCGGCGCGTCACGCGGGATCGGCGCAGCCACCGCCCTCGAACTGGCGCGCTGCGGGATCACCCCGGTTCTCGCCGTTCGTTCCCCCGAATCGGCAACCGAAGTTGCCCGAGCAATCGAAGATCAGGGGTTGCACGCGAGCATCGTGCGCTGTGAGGTAACCGATCCGGCCGATGCTCGACGAGCGGTCGAGCGGACCCTCGCGAAACACGGTCGGCTGGACATCCTCATCAACAATGCCGGCGTGATCGAGCCCATCGGTCGCGTTGGCATGATCCCGCCGGAAGCCTTTGCGCGGGCGCTGCAGGTCAATTTGGCAGGCCCCTACAACATGATCGATGCAGCCCTGTCAGCCCTGCAGTCATCCCCCCAAGGCACGGTCATCAACATTTCCACCGCAGCCGCCCACGCGCCGCGTGAGGGCTGGGCGGCCTATTGTTCGAGCAAGGCGGGGCTGTGGATGCTCACTCGGGTACTCGCCCACGAATGGGGTACAGACGGCATCGCCGTGTTTGGATTTCATCCGGGTCGAGTCGACACCGGCATGCAGGCAACGATCCGCGCCTCCGGCATCAACGAGGTCAGCAGAGCGCCCCGCTCAGGCCTCCTCGACCCGGCGCGCCCGGCCCGCCTCATCGCCTGGCTTGCCCAGCATCGTCCCATCGATCTGAACGGTCAGGACTTGATGATCAACGATGCCGCACTGGTGGAGCGCGCCGGTATCGATCGCTAAAGCTCGACACCAACGGAGGAAGTCACTGAACCGCGCGAGCGTCAGCGCTCAGGTCGCATGGCCAAATGGTGGCCGTGCGGCATAAGGCCCCTCGAGCTCGGCGGTCTCCTGGGTGTCGAGCCTGATCCGCAAGGCGCTGACGGCATCGTCAAGATGCTCGAGCCGCGTTGCCCCGATGATGGGCGACACGACACCCGGCTGCTGCAGAACCCAGGCGAGCGCGATCTGGGCCATTGGCACACCGCGGCGACGGGCGATCCGCTCGACGGCCTCGACGATCTGCTGGTCCGAGGGCTGTACCTGCCTGAGGAGCCGCTGGGTGACCTGATCGGTGTCGGTTCGGTTCGACGCTGAATCCCAGGGGCGAGCGAGCCTGCCTCGGCCCAGTGGACTCCAGGGCATCACGGCCACCCCCTGATCGCGGCAGAGCGGCAGCATCTCGCGCTCTTCCTCGCGGTACAGCAGGTTGAGGAAATTCTGCATGCTCACGAAACGGGTGAAGCCCTGTCGCTCGGCAACCTGCTGTGCTTTAGCAAATTGCCAGGCCCACATCGTGGAAGCGCCGATATAGCGCGCCTTGCCCGCCTTCACCACGTCGTGGAGCGCCTCCATGGTTTCCTCGATGGGTGTTGCCGAATCCCAACGATGGATCTGGTAGAGGTCGACGTGGTCGGTCCCAAGCCGCCTCAGGCTGTGATCGATCTCGATCATGATCGCCTTGCGCGACAAGCCCGCGCCGTTGGGGCCCGGCCGCATCCGGTTATAGACCTTGGTCGCAATCACCACATCGTCACGACGCGCAAAATCAAGCAAGGCACGGCCGACGATTTCCTCGCTGGAGCCATCCGAATAGGTGTTGGCAAGATCGAAAAAGTTGATGCCCAGATCGAGAGCGCGGCGCACGAAGGGTCGGCTTGCAGCCTCGGGCAGCGTCCACGGATGCTGGCCCCGATCGGGTTCGCCATAGCTCATGCAACCGAGGCAGATGCGTGACACCTCAAGGCCGGTTCGGCCGAATTTCTGATAGTCCATCGGAGTATCCTATCCGGTTCGTTGATGAGCGCAGTATAGGCAGGTCTACCCTGCCCGTCAGCGGTTTGACGCGTTCGCCTCACCGGGGGATCAACCTTGGGTATCTGGATCGAGCTTGGCGTGTTCCTTCTGGTTTTCGTGTTCGCCGGATGGCAGTTTCATGATCTGAAGCGCGAGAGGCAAAAGCGCCTGGCCCGAGAGGCTGAGCGGAAGAACGATACTGCCAAGTCTTCAACTGCGCCTGCCGCGACTTCGCCTCATGAGGAGACCCGCTGATGACGATTGCCTATTGGTGCGTGCTTGCCGCTGCACTTCTGCCCTATGTGTTCACCGGGATCGCCAAGTTTGGGCAGCGGCCCTACGACAATCGCGCGCCCCGGCTGTTTCTCGAATCGCTGGAGGGGCGCCAGCGACGCGCCCACTGGGCGCAGTTGAACAGTTTCGAAGCCTTCCCGCCGTTTGCAGCAGGCGTGATCATTGCCCACCTGTGCAATGCGCCCCAGTCAGCGATCGACTCGCTGGCTTTGGCCTTTGTCGCCTTGCGCCTTGCCTATGGCTGGGCTTACGTGACGGACCGCCCCAGCGTTCGCAGCCTGGTCTGGCTCGGAGGCCTCGCCTGCGTGGTCGCGTTGTTTGTGATTGCTGCATGACAGGTGGTCGCCGTCGCTTCAGGCTCTTGCCCCTCACGCTCACCGGCCTGATCCTAGGGGCTTGCGGCGGCGGGGCTGGGGACGGCTCCCCAGGCGGCGGCGGGCCCCCCATTGCTGCGGTGATCACCGCAGCGCCGGTGCGTTACGGCGACACCATGCGCATCGAGCTGAGCGGCCCCGGGGTCGATGCCTCGATGTCCTTTCAACTGAGCGGCGCCTGCGAAGGGCGTCCCGTCGGAACTCTCGAGGGATCCGAGCGGCTGGTCGCGGCCTGCACGCCGGATCTGCTCGGCCCCCTGGTCATCAACGCCATCAACGCAGCGGGCGACGTCCTTGCCTCGAAAAGCCTGATCGTCGAGGCACCCATCGTGGCCTTGACGATCGGTCCCGCCGCTAGCCCTGCGGTCTTCGAATTTCGGCTCGATCCGGGCGATCGAAGAGCGCCGCAGCGTCCCTGGGTCGACCTGTTTCTTTATCGCCTCAAGGCGGGCGAGTATGACCTATCCGTGATGCACCAGTTGCTCGGCGGCGTCCGAATCGAGGGCGGCTGCTATCTTCAGGATCCGGTGGGGCAGGCCCGGGAGTGGTCGAGCCCGCCGATGCCGCTGGTTCAGCAGTTGGCCGCGACCAATGCGCAGTACACCCTCGCCATGTCGGCCGATCGCTGCCTGGCGCGTAACGGTCTGCCGCAGGCTGGCATTTTCGCGATCAATCTGGCTGATAACTCGGCGTCAAGCGGACAGCTCACGCCGGTGGATCGACTGAATTACGTGGTGATCGGTCGGCTCGACAGCGGCGATAGGACCCGCCTACGAGCGCTCTCCGACCTGATCACAGTGTCGCAAACCACTTGGCTACCAAACTTTCCCGCCGACCCAGCAGCAGCCACAGTGCGAACTGTGCAACGACGGCGCTGAGAGCGTCCCGCTATCATTTCGGTTGGCAAATCCGCATCACCTCGCAATTGACCCATGACGATTCACCCTATTTCCTCCGGCAATCCCTGGCGAGGCGCGTCTCACCGCCTGGCGAGCGCCTGGCTGCTCAGCGCAATGCTCCTGGGCGCTTGCAGCGGCACGGGCAATTTCACGCCCGAACTCCAACCGATCGCTGATCAGTCGTCGCTCTCGGGCCGTTCGATCGCGACGCTCAAGTCATTGGGCACCGACAAGGACAACACGGTGCTGACCTATGAGTCGGTCCTATTACCCGATGGGCTGGCGATGAACCAACACACCGGTTGGATCAGCGGAACACCCAACAAGCCAGGAACCTATCAGGTGCAAATCAAGGTGAGCGACCGGGAGGGCGCGTCGGCGACTCGCAGCTTCACCTGGGTCGTCAAAAAGCAGGGCTTTGACTACAAGCGCGATGGCGGCGATCTGGTCTTCACGGCGGAAGACACGTCCGACGCCGGGACCACTGAGTATTGCATTACAACCACGGGGGGGCGCCCCACCGACAAGGATGAGTGCTGGAAGACTGCGGAGGCGGGGGGACGGGTGGTTCGATTCCCGATGGTCCCCGGCAAGGAAATCAAGCGCCACTACCTCTGGACACGCGACGCGAGCGGCAAGATCCAGGATAACGGGATCGGAGCGCCCTTCACCGAGGCTCTCTTCAATGCGGCCTTCAAATCGGTCAGACCGGTCGTTGGGATCATCACGACCCTGGGTGAGTTAGCGATCGAACTCGAGGACACGGCAGCTCCGATCAGCACCGAAAATTTTCTGAAATATGTGGAGTCGGGTTTTTACGATGGCCTGGTGTTTCACCGGATCATCGACGGCTTCATGGTGCAGACCGGGGGCTACACCTGGAGCGAAGCGGACGGATACCGAAAAAAGCCCGAAACCGACCCACCCATTCCACTCGAACGAACCAAGGACACCAATCTCCGCAACATCGCCGGCACCGTCAGCATGGCCCGAACGAACGTGCCCGACAGTGCAACTTCAGAATTTTTCATCAATCTCGTCGACAATGATTTTCTCGACTATTCGGTCAATCCCGACGAGACGGGCAAGCCTGTCATCTCAGAAGGATATGCCGTCTTCGGTCGCGTGGTTTACGGCTCGGACACGACGCTCGAACGACTCAGAGCGGTCAGTGTGGGACCCAATCCGTACAACCCGAAGGAAACCAGCCAACCACTGGGCGAACCGCCCCGGATCCTCAGCGCCCTGCGGGTGAACTGATTTCGGTCGACGATGGCGTGAAGCGGCGCGACACCGCTCAGGCGAGAATCGGAGGATTAATCGTCGGAGGCGTCAGATTAAGACGGGCGCAGCAAACCAAGCGAGGTTCGCAGAAGTGAACGAGTTGGCCCCAACACCAGTGAAGATGGCGAGGAGTTCGAGGGTGTCTTGGCTGCCCGCTTGCCCGTAGTCAAACCCCTTGGAGCCCGCGGCAAGGCCAGCATAAAGCCACGCGTCCGAGGACGGGCTACTGTCTTGGTAGAGAACGAAATAATAAGCACCATTATCGGCCTTCCCACCAAGCGCTGAATTGATCAACATCGCTACTTTCGGAAGGTTATTAACTGAATCGACTCCGCTAGCTGCAGAGTATGCTTGATCGAACTCGATCAACTGACCGCTCGCTAACGAGTTGATGTTGGAAGCGATCGGAGCACTTAGAGTTGTGAAACCCGGTTCATTAACCAAACCCGAATTAGAAAGCATAGCGAGTCTATCGGGGGCGCTCGAGACTGTAGAAAAACCAGTAACTGATGCAAACGTAGTTAGAGAAGTAACGGCTGCATTTAAGTCCGGCGTACTGTTCCAAGCCAAATTATTGATAAAGACCAAATCCTGTCCGCCGCTCGAGAGATCAATCGTCAGGGCGCCCCGCTTCGTGTCGTCACCTAAAGTGCGAATCGCATCGTGACCCGAGCCGCCGCGAATCAAAACGGTGTCGCTGCCTTGGCTGAAGTCATTCACCGCTGCGAGGGCCGTACCCGTGGGACCAAATACCCGAGCCGTCAAATTCGAACCGGACACCGCAGCCAGCACCTCGCCGGTCCTTGCACCCAGCAGCGAGGCATCCCCGAGCTGATAGGCCTCGATCCCTGCAGCCGCCGCCAAATTGCTAACTGTGGTACCGCTTCCACCGTCCAGATCGATCGTCGCGTTCTTGAGCACGAGCGTCTGATAACCTGCATCAACACCCGTCGCAACCAGTTGACCCGCCGCAAGCGGCGCGTGCTGGGCGAGCGTGACGTGAACACCATCTTCAGCATGCGCGGCACCG
>CAZAVT010000132.1:6683-7308 GCA_964488395.1 uncultured Burkholderiaceae bacterium
CTGATCCGCGAAATCGATCATCACGCCCGTCGACAATTGCCCGGGCCCGATGCCGGCACTCGCTGGGTCCTCGACTGCGGTGACCCGCGCTTCCGAAATACTGTTTCCTACTCCCGTACCCACGATGATCTTCTCGACCCCAAAGAGATCGCCCGCGGATCGGCCTGCTAGGCGAACAACGTCGGAATCGGTCGGCGCCCCCGCCCCAAAACGCACGCTCTGCCCGTCCTTGCCAAGGGTGACGTCGTTGTTGCCGCCACCGACCGTGCCGATCTCCCACTGTTCGATCGCATCGTCCAGCAAATAGCTAGCCTGCGCCTGCCCGAGCGCGCCAGTCGTGGTGTCCACGACCAGCGTCTCGGTTGTTGGGCTGGTACCCAATTCCTGCCGAATATCCGTGAACACCCTGGTCGTCGACGCCCCGGTCATCAGCTGGAGCTGGGCGCTGCTGACCTTAACCTTGGCGTCATCGTTAACCACCAGTCGGTTGCTTCCCGCTTCAGCATCGGCCCGGAAGGCCGCGCCACTGAGATCGAAGGTCGCTCCCATTGCAAGCCCTCGGCCCACATGGACTTGATTGTCCCCCCCCCCCTGCGTCCGATTCGAACCCACCCGACGGGGGATC
>CAZAVT010000132.1:7318-9157 GCA_964488395.1 uncultured Burkholderiaceae bacterium
CCCCCCAGCAAAACATGGGCGAAGCGTAGATGATCGTTCGCGGCGCCTGTCACCACCGCTCCGCCATAAGTCATGGCAGTCGGCGGCGCCGATGCCCCGCCGTATAGACTCACGTCGATGACTGCAGCAGCGGTTTGCGCAAAAATCAGGCTCCCCTGAAGACCGCGAATCCGATACTGCTCTGGCCCGGCACTCACTCGGATCGTGTTGGCGGCCGAGACGCCTTCGACCTGAACATTGATCGAATCCGTCGCCCGCAAACCCGGCGCTGCGTAAAGCCAGAAATCGCGGTCGCTGCTGCTGAGAACATATTGATTGCCGTCAGCGCCACTCGCCGTCAAGGTGATTCCCACCTGACTCAAGCCCGACAGGGTGACCTTTCCCCCCGCCTTGTTGAGCCGTGTGGCGTCGATTGCGACCGTATCGCTCGTGATGGGGGCAGGATTGGGCCCCTGCACGGTTGGCGTAGCGACCGTCATGTCACCCGAGCCGGTCTTGATGGCAAGCCCTAAGTTGCCGCTACTCAATCGAGTCGTGTTCACCAGCACGGCCCCGCTGGTCTGCGAGGCATCGAGGTCGGCGACCAGACTCGCGACCGTGAGTTGCCCTGCCCCCCTGAGGATCAGATCATCTCCAGCCGAAAGGGTGCCGTTGTTGATCGCGAGGCTTGTGGCACTGGTCACGTTGATCGCGAATTCGGCCGAGGCTGGACCCTGTCGCTTGAGGGTCACCGAAGAGGCATTACCCGCAGAATTGATCAAGTCGACGCCCAGGCCAGTCACTGTCACAGCGCCCACGCCCTCGGTCGTCAACCGACGACCCAACGCGATCGACTGAGCATCGACCCTGGCCTCCGCGGTCGTGTGATTGACCCGAATCAAGGTCTCGCCCGAACCCGTCTTGATATCCATGGTCGACGGGACACTAGCTGAAGTCGCTAGCGTCAGCTGCCCAGTGAGCGAGCCAGCATCAACTGCGGCCACGACCTGCGTCACATCGACATCGCTCTTGCCCAAAAGGGTGATCTGATTCGTGGCAGTCATGGCGCGGGCATTGAGCTGGATCCGATCGCCCTGCGCGGTCGCATTGAGCTTCAGGCTACCCAAGCCCGACGACACGGCAATCTGATTGTCACCGGCGTCGGCCGTCGTGACGTCGATGAGCGCACCCGAGGTATTTGTCGCGTCCAGGTTGGCCTTTAGACCGGTGACGGTGAACGCGCCCGAGCCGAACAAGTTGATCGAGTCGCCATCGCGCATCATGCCGTTGAACACCGATGCCGCCGTGGCACTGGCCACCGAGACCAGGCCCAGTTCCATAGCCCCATTGCCCAAGGTCACATCGAGGCCGCCCGCAGCATTGTTGAACAGATTGGCGTCGGCGAAATTGGTGACGATGATTCGCCCCTGCCCGCCCGTGGTGAGTTGGTCGCCCACTCCGAGCTTGGCCGCATTGATCGTCACGACCTCGTCGCTGCGCCCTGAGTTGACCGTGGTCTTTGAGTCACCCGTGAGCACGCTGACTTGCGACAGCGGCGCTGACAAACCCTTCAGCTGGGGGTGACCCGCGGGCAGGGCCGTTGTGTAGATCTCGGTCTCGCCCGTGAGCCCGGTCACATCGATGATCGCGGTGAGATTGCTAACCACGAGCTTGCCCGTCACACCCTGAACGGTCAGGCGGGAGACGCCCGGCAGCCTTGCGGCATCGATGTAGACGATGTCACGATCGTCGCGCAGCTGGATGGTCGTGTTGCCAGTGCCCGTCAGGATCTTGATGCCGTCATCGATTTGGTCGTCATCGGCCACCTCGACATAGAGCGTGCCGGTGAGCAACTTGTCC
>CAZAVT010000133.1:0-1049 GCA_964488395.1 uncultured Burkholderiaceae bacterium
CACGAGTTCGTGGTGAGCGGCACAGACGGCGGCCCAACGCCCAAGGCCAGTCGTCAGCTGGAAGTGACCAGCGATATCGCCGTGGGACAGATGCGTCAGATCGAGTTTATTGCGGATGAGCCAGGTGACTGGGCCTTTCACTGTCACAAGAGTCACCACACGATGAATGCGATGGGCCATGATGTTCCGACCATGATCGGCATTGACCATCGTCAGGTCGTCCGCACGATCACTCGGCTGATCCCGGACTACATGGTGATGGGCGAGCGTGGCATGAAGGATATGACCGAGATGGACATGCCGCTACCGGACAACACGGCGCCGATGATGAGCGGTAAGGGGCCCTTTGGCCCTGTGGGTATGGGTGGCATGTTCAGCATGCTGAAGGTTCGTGCCGAGCAAAAGCCTGGCGACTACAGTGATCCGGGCTGGTATCAGCACCCCTCCGGCACGGTGGCCTGGGAATTCAATGGCCAGCTGCCAGAGCCCGCCCGATTCAGGGCCGAAAGCCCTGGAGCGATGCCCAGCGCTCATGCGACCTCGACACCGGTAGAGGTTCAGGTTCGAAAACCCACGGGCTCGGCGCACGGCGGACATCGCTGATGTGTCGACCTCTGTTCATGACCCCACCCAGGGAAGGCCGAACATGAATTCACGCAAGGTAGTCTCCGCTGCGTTGATTGGCGCGCTGGTGAGCCTCCCGCTCATCGCGCTCGGTCACGGCGACAAACCGCACAACCACCGCTCGGCAACGGTCGCTAAGGAGCAGAAGGACTGGGGCATCGCGGGCGAAGCCCGAGCCGTGCGCCGCACCATCGAGATCGCGATGAGCGATGACATGCGATTCAAACCGGATCGGCTCGAGGTGATGGTGGGCGACACGATTCGCTTCGTGATTCGAAATCAGGGCAAGTTGATGCACGAGCTCGTCATCGGAACCCAGCGCGAGCTCGACGAGCATGCAGCCATGATGCTCAAGCACCCGAACATGGAGCATGACGAGCCGTATATGGCTCACGTCGACCCGGGCAAATCGGGGGAGATCATCT
>CAZAVT010000133.1:1059-9099 GCA_964488395.1 uncultured Burkholderiaceae bacterium
TCGGACTGGGGAGTTCAGCTTCGCCTGTCTGATCGCAGGCCACTATCAGGCGGGGATGGTCGGACGCATTGTGGTGAGCGAGCGCGGTCGACCCTCGAAGTGACACGCCCTGACGAGCCATTCCGAAGAAGGAGACCCTGGATGACGGGACGATCGACGATGCTCGCGCTATTGCTGGCCGCGCTGGCTTGCACCGGCGCTGGAGCTCAGGTCAGTGGGGGCGCCGGACATGGCGCGCACACCCCACCGTTGACCCAGGGTGAGCCGGTCATTCGACCCGGCACCGTTTCCGACTGGGCCGATGGCGAAATCCGGCGCATCGACCGCGAGAATGGTCGGCTGACCATCCGCCACGGGGATATTCCGAGCCTGGACATGCCCCCCATGTCGATGGTCTTTGGTGTGCGCGAGCGCAGCTGGATCGACGCACTGAAGCCCGGCGACCGGATCCGCTTCAAGGCGACGGTCGACCAGGGCAGCAACAAATTTACAGTGGTCGAGCTGGAGCCGGTTCGATGAGTGAGCAAAGCCAGGAAGCCGCCTTTGACAGAACACCCCTGGAGATTCGCACAGCCCCGTGATAGCGTCCCCCCGCGACTTTTTCGCGCGCGCCATGCCAACCCGCCAGGTCCAGCCGATGCAAACACGAAAGCGCCTGCCCCTCCCCTCTGGATTTGTCACCCGCCGAAGCCTCGTGGCGGGTTCCGGTGCCCTTGCCTCGCTCGCGCTGAGCCGCCCGACGACTGTTCGGGCCCAGGCACAGTCCTCCCCGGGTCCAAATTCCCCGCCTGTGATCACGCTCACCTCACAGCGCTCCGCGCATTTCGACCTGAATTGCCGTGTCGATGGCTCCCGCCTTGATCGCTTGGTGGCCGGTGCGTTCACGATCTTCAATCAGCCGGCGGTCCTCCCGCCCTTTGACCCGAGTCGCCAGGGCTGCCTGAACGATGTGATCCTCTACCGCCTTGTTGTACCGTTGATCGTTCCGGAGACAGGCGAGGTGCTGACCATCAGTGGGCTCCTTGCACTGCCGGCAGGCGTCACCGGGCCCATCCCGGTCGTTTCCTGGCAGCACGGTACGGTGCTGTCCTTTGACCAGGTGCCCTCGGGCTTGCTGAAGCTCGCCGATCCGTCCTACACCCCGACCGACGCTGCCGATTCCTTTGAGACCTTGTTTAACGTACAGCGCTTCGCCGGCCGTGGCTACGCCGTGATCGCGGCGGACTACGTTGGCAAGGGTCCGTTTCGGGATGGGCGCGGCGAGGGCTACGCCGTCAAGGACGTAACGGTTGCCACCTGCCTGCGCATGCTCGAGGCAGGCCTCGCTACGATGCACCAGCTCGGCACGAAAGCAGGACCACTCTTCCTCAGCGGTTGGTCACAGGGCGCCCTTAACACCCAGTGGTTACATCAGGCGCTGCGCGGCCGGCAGCAGCAAGTGACTGCAACCACCGTCGCCAGCCCCTTCAATGAGCTCTTCGAAACGCTGCGCTTCTGGACTGGGGTGAGCACCTATCCCCCCCCCTCGGGTCAATCAAGCTATCCGGCACGCCCTGACTGGATCTCGCTCTGCCTGATCGTCCTGCTCGGCAGCTACGAGTTGCACTACGGGCTCAAGGGTCTGATGCAGAGCGCCATAGCGCCCCCCTATCGGGAGTTTGCGAACACCTTCTGGCAGACCTACGACCTGAAATTCGATCCGTCAAAGCCGTTTCCCTCCGGTGACAACCTTCTGGTGCCCGGCATCTTCGAACGCTTCACCGATGACCGAAACAGTGCTTTCCTGCGCCAGATCGCGCATAACACCTCGACCTGGTGGCGCTATGACGCACCGATCCGCTTCCATATCGGACTGGCCGATGAGGCACTGCACCCCACGGCAGCCCGGCGTGCCATTGCCGGGGGCGGCAGCCAGGCGGTCGAGGTCCCGGTTCCGCGAGCAAGCCACCGCGTGACCTTCCTCGCGTCCCTCTATGGGGATGGTTCGACCCTCAGTGGGCGCGACAATGCGCTCGAGTGGTTCGAAACACTGCGTCGAACGGCGCGGGGCTGATCACCGCCCGTCCGAGCCGTTGACTCAGTCGAGCTTGGCTGTCGCGAGAGCCCGCCGATATCGGCTCAACTCTTCCTGCACCAGGGCTGCGAACTGCTCCTGCCCCTCGGGCGCCGGCTGACTGCCGCGCCGCTCGAGCGCTTCCACCACCTGCGGGACCGCGAGCGCCTTGAGAAACTCGGCCGACAGCCTTGAGACGATCGGCCCGGGCGTCTTCGCCGGTGCAAAAATGCCAGACCAAGCGATCCAGATGAAGTCACTGATCCCGGCCTCGGCAGACGTGGGGACCTCCGGAAACTGCGGATTGCGGCGATCATCCGCAACCATCAATGCGCGAACCTTACCGGTGGCGGCGATCTGGGCGTAATTGCCGAGCGGTACCGACATCGCCGCGATCCGGCCCTCCATCAGGTCGACCAAAGCTGGCGCCGTACCTTTGTAGGGAACATGAATCATCGATACGCCGGTGCGCGCCTTGAGAAACTCGATCGACAAGTGAGTCAACGAGCCGACCCCCGGAGAGCCAAAATTGAAAGGGTCAGACCGCTCCCGCGCGAGCTTCAGAAACCCTGCGAGATCAGACACCCCGAGCGCAGCGGGCACCATCATGAGCATCGGCGAGCGAGTGATCCGCGCAATCGGCGCGAAATCACCCACTGGGTCATACCCTACCTGAGGATTGAGGAGGGGCGCGATCACATTGGACGCATTGGTGCCCATGAAGAGGGTGTAGCCATCAGGCACCGCCCGAGCCGCCTCACGAGCGCCGACCACCATCCCGGCGCCAGGACGATTCTCGATCACGATGGTCCGCCCCAGCTGCTTTCCAACCTGCTCAGCGACAATCCGGACCTGAATATCGGACCCATCGCCAGCGGCCGAGGGGACGATCATGCGGATCGGTCGCTCGGGGTACTCGGCCTGTGCCGACCAGGGTGCGAGCACCGCAAGGCAAAGAGTGAGGGCTGAAGCGAGCCCACGGATCACGCTCACTGGCTCACTCATTTCGAACCCCTTCCGCCCCACGGGCCATCGCACTGGCATAGCCTCCATCGAAGCCGACGTGCTTACGGGAACTCCGCCCATCCGCTTCGTCGGCGTAGATGGGGAACACCCGGTCCACACAGGTGTAGTCGGCATAGCCCATTCGAGCGAGCGGCTTGATCGATTCGATGTCGATCTTGCCGTCAGCTCGAATCACCCGGTCATCGATGTAAACCCCGATGACGCGCCCAACCACCACATAATGTGTCGTCCGCGCTGTGTGCCCCGGCAACATCAACGTCGTGTGAACCCGACACTCGAAGCTGATGGGCGACTCGCCTACACGGGGTGGCTTCACGAGCCTCGAAGGCACCGGCGTCAAGCCGGCTGCAGCCATCTCGTTGACACTGGAATCGGTGATACGACTCGTGAGCGTCACCTTATCACGTAGGTCATAGGTCGCCATGCTGTAGACGAACTCGCCGCTTCGCTCAGCGTTTTCCACCGAGTCCTTACGCAAGGGCGTCTCGGGATGGTTGCTGGCGGAAAACATCACGTAGCCAGGATCAAATCCCAAGATGTTGAATTGGGAGAACGGCGCGAGATTGACCCGTCCCGAGGGGGTCAGCGTCGTGATCCAACCAATCGGCCGAGGCACCACACAGGATTTGAAGGGACTACGCGGCAGGCCGTGGTCTTCCTTGTCGGGTTCGTAAAACATGGCGAGAACGACTCCTCAAAAGGACCACGGGACGCGCGCGCGAGCAGCGGCGGGATACACCACTGTGCCAATGTGACAACCAAGGGCAGCGCCGTCAAGCGTCAGACAGCGCCCAGTAAGAGCGCCCGGCCCAACCGGCACCTACTGAACTCCGGCGACCATCGGTGAGCCTTGAGGCGCAGCGTTGTCATCGGTCAGCGTCCTTAAAAAGGCCACGAGATCTGCGACATCCGATTCATTCAAACGTGGCCGATCGCCCGGCCTCAGGTCAAGGGGCGCGGTGCGAATCACGTTGCCGCGATAAGCCACCGGGAGGTCATTGAACCGGTCCACCTGACCATTCACCTCTGGGTACCAGCGGCGAGAATCGATATCGCGAGTCGCATAAAACGACACCGCCTCGGACAGAGTAGCGACCAACCCATTGTGAAAATACGGGCCCGTCAGCTCAATATTGCGAAGGGTCGGGACCTTGAATTGACCGCACAACTCGGTGCGACCGCTCAAATCGGTCCGTTTGGGGCCACAAAGCCCCATGTCGAAAAACGAGGGATCGGCATTGGCAAGAATCGCCGGATTGCGCGGCACACCCAGCGCCGCATAGCCAAAGGTCGTGAAGAGCGGACGCGCGCCATCAGCGGCAGGCCGACTGGGGTGGCAGCTCGCACAATTGCCTTTCTGCGGATCCTCAAAGGCTGCCAGGCCTCGACGCTCCTGTGCGTTCAAGGTGTCCTGTCCGTCGAGATACCGATCGTAGCGACTGTTGAAAAGCAGGTAGTCACTGTCCAGCTGCTGATACCGTTCGAGCGCGACCCGCAGCGTGTCAAATAGCTGTTGATCGCTTGCTGGCTGCGGTACATCGAACACCGCGATGAAATCGGCAAAATACGGCAACGCCCGCAGGCGGCCGGCCACCTCTGCGACCGTCTGGTTATCCATTTCGGCGGGATCCAGCAGCGGGCCGCCAGCCTGCGCAGCACGCGAATTGGCCCGGCCGTCCCAGGTAAAGCCGCCGAATGGTTCCCCATTCGCCCCAAACCGAAACGGTCCGTTCGACTCAAGGTAGAGCATGCTCGGGCTGCTGCGTGTCCCCTGGCGATTCAGCGTGACACCGCCCACTGGCAGGCGCGTCCCGGCGGGATCGGCATGGGCGGTCTCCTTGGTGTGGCACGAGGCGCAAGCTTGCTGACCGCTCGCCGATAAAGCCTTTTCCTCAAAAAGTAGCGTCGACACCGACAAGACCGTCGCAGCCTGAATGGGCGTCGCAGGCCCAGCCTGATCTGACCCCTGACCACTACCACCACAGCCGGCCAGGACGAGGCCGATCGCAGTCACCATCACTCCTAGCAGCGAGCGATGGGTTCGGTCCTTGCTCGTGGCTGGCTGCTGATGGAAAGTTTTTGCACACGTTGTCATCTTGGCGACTCCTGAGGGTGCGTTCCGATTGAAGATTACCACGCGTGGGAATATTTCCCACGCGCAACCGAGACGCAAGCCCTCTCAAGCGCATCGCGCGCAATAAGTCACACTTTGCAGACATTCCGCCTGAACTCGCACGCGGGGGAGAACAGCCCCTGCGCGCCCCAGCGAACCGCTTTCGCGGGGGGTTGGTACCCGATCAGGTCACGCGAACGACGGCATCAGACCGCCGGTGCAGGTCCGGCAGGAGCTCGAGCCCGAGCCCGGGCTTATCGTTCAGGCTGATCATGCCCGCGCGGACGACGGGCAATTCGGTGACCAGCTCGCGGTACCAACCGCTGTAGAAGGCACGTACGCTTTCTTGAATCAGCGCGTTGGGCGCATGCAGCGAGAGATGGGTCGAAGCCGTCCATACCACCGGCCCGGTGCAATCGTGCGGCGCGACCGGAAGCTGCCAAGCGTCCGCCATTCCGGCAATCTTTCGAGCCTCAGTGAGGCCGCCACACCAGCTGAGATCGAGCATCACCACACCGGCCACACCGGTCTGGAGATAGTCCTTGAAGCCCCACTTGTAGCTCAGCGTCTCACTCGCGCAGATCATTGCTTCGCAGTGCTCGGCATACTGGCGAAGCAGGTCAAGGCTGTCGATTCGGATCGGATCCTCATGCCAGAACGTGTTGAAATCGCGCAATGCGCGAGAAATACGCTGAGCCATGGGCAGCCGCCACAAGCTGTGGAATTCGACCATGATGTCCATGTCGTCACCGACTGCTGAACGGATCTTGCGGAACGGCTCAAGCGCCTGATCGAGTTCGGCTGCGCTGATGTACTGACCGTGGGAGCGCTCGGCAGCGAGGTCAAAAGGCCAGATCTTCATCGCGCTGATGCCTTCGGACTGCAGCGACAGCGCCAGCTCATCGGCATGGTGCAAAAAGCCCTGCAGGTCCTCATAGGGTCCGGCGTTGTTGCCCAGACCCCAGTTCGAGCTGGTCTGGTTCACGTTGCTGCGGATGTACTGGTAGCCCGCACAAGTGTTGTAGATCCGGATGGCGTCGCGGCTACGCCCGCCGAGCGCCGTATGGACCGGCATCCCAGCCGCTTTACCGAAAATGTCCCAAAGCGCGATGTCGATCGCCGAATTGCCGCGCGTCTCGACGCCTGATCCTCGCCACCCGAGATAGCCCGTGAGATCACGCGCCCGGGCCTCGATGGCAAGCGCGTCCTGCCCCACCAGGCGGGGCGCCGCCCACTCATGGAGATAGGCCTCAACGGCTTCTGCCCCCATGAAGGTCTCGCCCAGACCGACCAGACCCTGATCGGTGTGCACCCGCACCCAAAGGAGGTTCGGAAACTCCCCGAGGCGAATGGTCTCGACTTGCCGAATCTTCATCCGCTCATCTCCACCGCGCCGGCACCCTGCGAACCCGAACACCGGGTCGCAGGGCACACCCGCGCAGGCCGGTCAGCCGCCGCGAACCCGTTTCAGTTCGTCCTGGACCAGGGTAATCGCTTCAGCGCCGATCGTCTCCTTGTGCTTCTCGTAGACCGAGACGACCTTGGCACGGATCCGCTCCTGCTCAGCCGCGCTGATCTCGTTAACCTGCATCCCTTTGGCGCGTAGGCTCGCCAAAGAGCGCGCATTGAGTTCGCGGTTGGCGGCGCGCTGCACCTTCTGTCCCTCCATCGCCGCCTCGCGCAACAAGGCCTGCTCCTGGGGACTCAGACGCTCCCATAGACGCTTGCTATAAAGCACCAGGAACGGCGTGTAGGCATGGTTGGTCACAGACAGGAACCGTTGAACCTCATTGAACTTGGAGGTCTCGATGGTCACGAACGGGTTTTCCTGACCGTCGATCGTCTTGGTCTCCAGCGCCGTAAAGACCTCCCCAAAAGCCATCGGCACGGCATTGCTTCCGAGGGTTCGGAAAGTGTCGAGGAAAATGTTGTTCTGCATGACCCGAACCTTCACGCCGGAGAAATCCTCGACCTTCGTCACCGGCCTGCGGCTGTTGGTGAGGTTGCGAAACCCATTCTCCCAGTAGGCGAGATTGACGAGGCCTGCCTCATCGAGCTTACGAGTGAAGAAGGCGCCCGCGGCACCGTCGAGCACCGCATCCGCCTCACGCTCATTGGCGAACAGGAAAGGCAGATCAAAGACGCCCAGCTCCTTCACGATCCCGACGAGCGGACTGGATGAGGTGCAGACCATCTCCTGGGTCCCGGCGCGCAGCGCCTGGCTGGCTTGCAGATCACCGCCCGCCGACCCACCCCAGAACGAAGCGATCTTGAGCTTGCCACCGCTCTTTGCACCGAGGATTTCCTGCATCTTCTTGACACCGACGCCGACCGGATGATCTTCGTTCACGCCATTGGTGAACTTGATGGTGCGGTCCGAAAATTGAGCAAAAGCAGGCGCTGCAAACATCAGCGGCACGCTGGCAGCGGCTTTGATAACGGTACGACGTTGATTCATCGTGGGTCTCCAGGTTGGATTGTGGTTGTGGACGAAGAAACTCAAGGCACTCAGCGCAGCCACCATTTGAGCGGCACCAGCACCAGTTCAGGAAATAAGACGAGCAGAAAGAGCACGAACAGTTGGGCGATGAGAAAGGGCATGACCCCCTTGAATGCGTCGTCCATCGTGATCTTGGCGACGCCGCAAACCACGTTGAGCACGGTGCCCACCGGCGGGGTGATCAGCCCGATCGCATTGTTCATGATGAACAGCACACCGAAGTAGACCGGATCTATGCCCGCTTTCACCACCACTGGCATCAGGACGGGCGTGAGGATCAGGACCGTGGGCGTAAAGTCGAGCGCCGTTCCAATGACCACGATCAGGACCATGATCACGAACATCAGC
>CAZAVT010000134.1:0-2324 GCA_964488395.1 uncultured Burkholderiaceae bacterium
TGCACAAAGTCGAGGAGCGAGAGCTCGGCCCAGCCCACGCGGGCCCGCATCGAGACGCCGCCATCAAAGTCCATGAAGACCGACTTGCCGCCGGTCTCGATTTCCAGGCCCTTGTCCCCGAAAGTGCTCTTGTAGTCGATGACCCCAAGCGGCAGATTTTCGTTGGCGGTCTTGTTCATCTCGAAGACGACATCGCGGACGTCCATCCGCAGGAAGTCGCCGAGCCCGACGATACCGGCCCGATCGGCCTTGACCTTGACCGCGATGTCCTTGGAGTCCCACGACACGATCCCGAAATCAACGCCACCCGCGTAGACGCCAATGACCCCATCGGGCTCCGGTCCACGACCAAAGTAAGGTCCGTTGACGCCCAGGAAGACGTCGACGTTCGTCGCCGCAAAGGCGATATAGCTCTTCGGTTGATAGCTGCCCGCACGCGGCAGGAACGAAGTCGTGGTCACCGACTTGTTACCCATGTAGCCCAGGGTGAAGCCAATATCGCCGCTGACGTGCAGCACTCCGTCGATGCTGAGGAGCGCCTGGTTCAGCTTGACCTGCAGCTTGGTCCCGTCCGTCCCCTTGGTCTTGAAGGTGTACTTGCCATCGGCGATCGGCAAGGCCACCGACACGTTGCCGAGATTGAGGCCAAGCCCGAAGGGCACATCGATGTTCTTCGCCGCGAAGTCAATCGTGCGGCCCTGAGGATCGGCCGTGGAGATATTGACTTCGATCTTGTTGGTCTGCAGCTTGAAGCCGGGAATGCCGACAAGCCCAGCGAAGTTCGAACGGCCCTCGGCCACCACCCAGGCACCACCGGTGGTCGGACTGATGAACAGGGCTGTGGCGATCGAGAGATCGTCGACCGCCACGCCAATGCCGTCCTGGCGAGAGCCGATACCCGCGAAGATATCGGTCTCTGGGAGCGCGAAGCTGATATAGAAAACTTCCGCCTGACTGCCGTCGCTCAGGATGACCTTTTGGAGCTCGAGCTTGAAGTCGAACTCGCGGTCGAGCTTGACGAGGTCGAAGAGGTTCAGGTTGAAGCGCCCACCAAACTTGAAGACCGAATCAAAGGTGGGCTTGACGCCAGGGGTGATCCCAAAGTAATCGTAACCACGGGCGAGCGTGGAACCCGGACGTCCAAAATCCATCGGGGTGACCGTCGTGTCGATCACATCCCGCGAGGTGGGCAGGCGGAGGAACTGCAGGTCGACGTTGAGGGCCTCGGCCGTCAGACCGGGTACGCCGACGAAGGCGAGGCGCCTGACGGTGGTACCAAGCTGCATCCACTGACGCTTGTCGCCCGCGACCTCGTTGTAGATCCCGAGTCCCAGGTTGAGGTCTTCGAGCAGGAAACCGACCTGCTTGTCCTGGCCCTTGTACCCCAGGAAGCCATTGACGCCGATCGCGGTGAACTCGATCGCGGAGGTCTCGACACGCTTGGGCTGGCTATTGGCGTCCTTCTCGGTCAGCGCCAGGCTCTTGCGGCTGGCATTGAAGCTGAAGTCACCGCTCAGGGTCAGCGCACCCAGGAGCTTCAGCGACAGGTTGGCCCGGATCCCCAGCTGCTCACCGCTCATGTCGAAGGTGAGATCCGAGAGGCCAGAGCCCGACGACAGGTTGAGCCCCGGCAACGTGAGGCCCAAGCCCTCTTTCAGCTGAAGCGGCCGCGCCTTGTAGTTGATCGACACACCGTTGACAGCCGTGTTGACGACAAACTTGGCATCGGTGATCTGCACATCGAGCAGGTCGCTCAAGGGACCGGCACTGAACGAGAACTTGCGGGCCTGCGCGATGGAGGTGACCCAGACCCGGGACGGGTTCAAGAGGTCGATCGCCGCGGCGATCCCGAAGTCGGCGTCCTCGAGCTTGAAGCCGATACCGTCCGAGCCGGCCGTGAACGACAGATCGCTCTTCGCAAAGCTCAGGATGGCGACAGGCGTTGTCTTACCGTCGCTCAGGGCCACGGTCACAAAGGTCTGAACGACGTTGAGGTTGATCGTCTCGTCGATCAGATCAAAGGCCTTGAACTTGAAAGTCCCGCCCAGCTTCGCGTAGGGCAGGTCGGTCTTATCCAGGGTGATCGTATAGTTGGACTGCGGCACCTTGAGGGGCAGACCCGTCGTGGTGCTGAAATCGACCAGCGTCCCGTCGACCGCATCGAGATTGAGCGCCGCGGACAGGTTCGTGCCGGAGACCTCGACCGCGCTGACACCGACGAGCCCTGCCGATCCGATATCGGCCTTGATCGTCGACCAGCGACGTGCGGTCGCACCGGGCGCAGGCTGCGCCTCGGTCATATCGAGCACCACGAAATTGGCATT
>CAZAVT010000134.1:2334-4333 GCA_964488395.1 uncultured Burkholderiaceae bacterium
ACGCCAAAGCCAACCGCAGCGGACGGGTTGTTCTCGGGGATCGTCCCGATGAAGAGCGTGGTGTCGGTCGCGCCGACTGCAATCACGTTGACCTCGACCGTCTGCCCGGTGTTCAAACGGACGGTGTCGGTCTTTTTCTCGTAGATGATGTTGGTCGTGGCGTGGAGGAAGTCGAAGGCCTTGAGCTCGACCCGACCGGTCGCGCGCACGCTGGGCCCGAACGTGCCGGGCATGTTCAGGAGCTTGGTCGACGCGGTCCCAAAGGTCGCGCCCTTGGCCGCGGACGCCACATAGTCAACCGTGGTGAAGTCGATGGGTGCAGGCACTGGCCCGACCGGCGTGTCGACGATGATGTAGGCATCCATGTTGATGCCCACATCGATGCGCTCGGCCTTGAGCTTGAAGCTCGACGGCAGGCCGACGAACTCGACACGACCGGCGGTCGCCTGCAGGGACACCCAATGCCGGGTGAGTTGCTGGACGAGGGCATCCTTCTCGCGCAGGAACGCGAACGTGAAGGCAACGTCCTGCAGCTCGATGCCGGGCCCATTCGGAATCCCGACTCGGGCGTTCAGGTTGCCCGCGCCGAACGAGAAGCCCTCCACCGTGACCTGCTGAAGCAGGTTGACCGAGCCCCCAACGTCGATTTCCTTGCCATCGGGCAGCTGCAACATGCCCTGCCGGAAATTGAGCGGGCTGGCGTGCGAGAGCACCACCGTGCGGCTGAGGATGGCCTCAAAAGCGAAGGTGCCCGAGATCGAGAAGAAGTCTGCCACCCGGATGCCGAGCTCGAGCTCGGCACCGATGAACTCACCCTTGCCACCGTTGATCGTCAACTCACGGGTGAGGGGCGAGCCCACGCCCACATTGAGCTGGGTCTTGGTGGTCGCATAGTCGACGACCGATTTGTCGGAGGCCGCGAGGTTCAGCGCGATCTTGACGTTCTTGACGTTTTCGATCTTGAGTGAGGTCTCGGGCAGGCCGACGAAGCCGATCTCGCGAGCCTCGGCCTCGGCGGAGAACCAGGTTCGCCCGCCCTGCTTTTCGCGCACGTAGGCAAAGGCAAAGCCGATGCCTTCGGCAATGAAGCCCACCCGCTTGCCGGGGTCGGCGTTGGGCACGCCGATGAAGACATCGATATTGCTACCCGTCACCGTAATGGTCTCGGCCGCAATCGGGCCAGAACGGGTGAGGCCATTGGCCACAATGACCTGCTTGTCGGTCTTCTCGAAGCCAACGTTGCCGGAGATCGTGATCACGTCGAGCAGCGACGCGCGGAAGCCCAGCGCGTAGAAGCCGATCGTGTTGGCGCCGATTGCCTCCTTGAAGGTGTACGCCACCTGCGCTGCAGAGATCGTCGTGCCCTTGGCGATCGGTGTTTGCTCGTTGGTGTAGCGAACGATGACCTCGCGCACCGAGAAGCTTGCGAATTTCTCGATCCCGAGCTCGAACGTGCCGTTGCTCGCCTCGAACGCAAACTTGCCGTTACCCAGGATCAGGCCGAAATTGGCATTGCTCAGGCGAACATAAGCAGGCCCGACCTGCAGCGACGCGCCGATGTTGTTGCCGACCGCGACGATCTCGTTGCCAACCATCTTGAAGCCGAGATCGCCGGAGAGTTCGACAAAGCCCTTGATCCCCGCACGGAAGCCCTTCACGCCAAAGGCGATCGTGTTCGGCGCGATCGCTTCGGCGAAGGTGTAATTGATGCCAAGCAGGCCGATGGTCTGGCCCTTGGTGATCGCCGTGGCCGTGTTGGTGTACTGGACGACGACCTCTCGGGCGCTGACCGCCTCGAAGTCGGCAATCCCGATCTCGAAGCTGCCCTTGCTCAATTCGAAGGCGAGCTTGCCACTGCCCGCGATCAGGCCGAAGCTGGCGTTATTCAGGCGCGCGTAGACGGGTCCGGCCTCGAGCGCGGCGTTGACCTTGTTGCCGACCGCGATGATCTCGCTGCCCTGCTTCTTGAAGCCAAAGTCTCCGCTCAGCGTCACGAAGT
>CAZAVT010000134.1:4433-9095 GCA_964488395.1 uncultured Burkholderiaceae bacterium
GACCAAACTCGGCGTCGTTCAGCCGCACGTAGACGGGGCCTGCCTCGAGTGCGGCATTGACCTTGTTGCCAACCGCAATGATCTCGCTGCCCTGCTTCTTGAAGCCAAAGTCTCCGCTCAGCGTCACGAAGTCAAGCACGTTGGCCGTGAAGCCCTTCACGCCGAACGCCACAGTGTTGGCGGCAATCGCCCGACTGAACGTGTAGGACAGATCGAGCACGCCGACCGTGCGGCCCGCCGCCACCGTGGTGGAGGCATTGGTGTACTGGACGATCACCTCGGTCGCGTTGATCCCCGCGAGCCCATCGATGCCGGCGGAGAAGCTCCCCTTGCTCAACTCGAAGGCGAGCTTGCCACTGCCCGCGATCAGACCAAACTCGGCGTCGTTCAGCCGCACGTAGACGGGGCCTGCCTCGAGTGCGGCGCTGACCTTGTTGCCGACCGCGACGATCTCGCTACCGGTCTTCTTGAAGCCCAGTTCACCGCTCACGGTCACGAAATCAGCCACATTCGCCGAGAAGCCCTTGGCGACAAAGGCGACGGTATTGGAGGCAATCGCGCGACCAAACGTGTAGGAGAGATCCTCGATCTCGACCTTGCGACCCTGTGTGACGGTCGTGCTGGCGTTGGTGTACTGGACGATGACCTCGGACGCCGTTGCGCCGGCAAGACCACCCAACTGGGCACTGAACGCACCCTGGGAGAGTTCGAATGCGAACTCTCCCTGGCTGTTGCTGTACAGGCCGAATGCAGCACCCGACAGCTGAACGTAGACATCAGGACTCGCCGCGAGGCGGGCCGTGATGTTGCTGCCGGCGGCCACCAGCTGATCGCTTTGGCCGAGCGTCTGCTTGCCAAAACCGAAGCGACCCTTGAGCTGCACGAAACCACTCACGTCAAGGGTCAGAGTACCGACGGCTTCAAGGACAGCACCTCGAGTCCCGTCGAGGGTGAGCGGGTACACGGCGCTCGATGCCGTGCCGTTACGAACCTGGAGGTCGGTCCAGCGGCCCTGGCTGTGATCGGCTGGATCCTTCCAGCTGTAGTCGACCACCATGGTCCGCACGGGCAACGCTTCGCGAATCTGGGTGTAGCCACGCTGCTCGAGCGTGAGCGACGAAGTGGCGGTAACCGGTCGTTCGGCCGCAACGATCGGCTCTACATCAATGCCAGCCAGCGAGCCACCAAAGCGGATCTGCAACTCATTCGCGCTGTAGAACTCCAGGCTCGCGGTCGCAGCAGTTGTCCCACCCAAAGCCGCCATGGCGGTATTGATGTGTTGCTGGACCTCAGCGCGACTCATTGCAGTCGAAAGTGCTGCGGTGGTCGCCTGCTGAGCACCCAGCTTGAAGGTCAAGGTGTAGCCAACCTCGGGCCGGTCGCTGTCGATCGTGACTCGCTGCACCTCCCCCGCCACGGCCTCGCCCTGGGCGACGTTGTAAGGGCTCACGACAGCAAGGGTCAGGGCGCCAAAGTGGCTGGTGATATTGGGCACATCCTGCTTGGCGAGCGCCCCTTGGAACTGCAGCCGGAAGCCCTGTCGGTTCGGACTGCTCTCGGCCGAGTCGACGGTGACCGCAACATTGCCTGAACCAAAGAGACCATCGAGCGAGGTTTGGAGCCGCGCGGCCAGCGTCGTGGGGCTCGCACTCCAAACGATGGCCCCGCTGTCACGGGTGGTACCTGCCCCATCAACGTAGGAGATCGTGAACTGCCCCGAGGGCGACTCGGGAGTCACATCCACCGCTGCGACCCGCAGCGTGGAGACATCGACGCCTCGGAAGGCCGAGCCGGTGAAACTGATCGTCCAGGTATCGGCCGAAGCGGCCTTCGCGACCGAGACCGTCCGGTTCGCGCCGCCCAAGGCGGTGTTGAGTGCGTTCTCGACCTGAGCCGCCGTGGCGTCAAAGGACAGACCGCTGGTGGTGTAGCTCGCCGAGCCGATCGCAAGGCTCAGCCGGAAGCTGCCCTGGACACCTGAACTCGTGCGATCGAGGCTCACCGTCTGCTGCTCGACGATGGCCGGCGCGCCGTTTTGGACCAAGGCGTAGTCGAGCGGCGTGCGGAACGCAATCCCCTTACTCGGGATGTCGGTCCAGTCGAGGCTGCCCGCAAAGCGCACGACGTAACGTTCGCCGCCCCGATAGGTCGCATCGTAAGCGACATCGATATTGGCCGGAACGACCGCGTTGCCCGTAAGGGCGGCCGTCAGCTGCGCGTAGGCATTCTTGAGATTGGTGATGTTCTGGGCCGTATTGCCGACAACAAAATTGCCCTTGCCGGTGACGGCCGGAGCCGTCGCGCCGTCGACCTGCAACGACATTGTGTTGAAGCGCGTGCCAGCGAGATCGCCTGCAAAACTCACGGTGTAACGATCACCGACCCGATCGCCGACATTGACGGTAAGCCCTGCGATCGGTGCCAGCGCGGTGCGCAGCGCTGACTGGATCTGGGCGCTGGTCGCATTACCGGCAATCAGCGCAGTTTCGTAGCTGCGACCCTGATAGGTCAGGCCCAGCCGGTAGCCGTTCTGGAGCGCGTCACTGAACAGGTCGACTGCCTGGACCTGGACGATCTCGAGTCGACCCGCGGTGAGCGAGCGCACTGAGGCCGAAGCATTCGCAAGTTGGAATCCGACCCCCTGCTGCACCTGGAGAAGACTGACCGGTCGCTCTCCCTGGGCGCCAATGAAGCGGATGTCAAGCGCCTGGCTCGCGCTGCCGGACGCGGATGCATTGAAGCTCACCACGACGCCCGCCGTACCAATCGAGGGCAGCGCGCGCAAGGCAGTCTGGACCCTTTGCGCAAGCACCGCGCCGTCGGAACTGTAGTTGATGGCGGCTGTCGTGGCCGCACCGAGGCTTAGCTTGAACGACCCACCAGGGACGGCTTGTTGCGGCGTCGTGTTGACGGTCAGGAGCGGCAGATCGCGGCCCGCAAACGTACCGCCAACGAAGCTCACTAAATAGTCGGAGCCGTCCTTGGTCACCGACACCGCGCCCGCGCCGAGCTGCGTGTTCAGGGCGTAGGCGAGCGTCGCTGCATTGGCCCCGAACTGGATCCCGGTGGTGGTGTAGGTGGTCGAGCCGTCCTTGAGCGTGAGCGAGAAACTGCCGCTTCCCTGAGTGCTGAGACTGACCCGCTGAACCTCATTGCGCGCAAGGCCGCCCTCTGCGATACGAGTGTGGCTGTAACCGGTACTCGAGGTCTTGCCGCTGCCAAGAACGAACTGGAATCCGATGGCGGGAATGGCCTCAGCGGCGAGCGCACCGCTGAAGGTGATCACAAATCGCTGCTGACCACTGTTTTGCGCAGCGTAAGCCGTGTCCTCGGCAACGCTGATGTTGGCGGTCTGGATCTGGTTACCGGTCAGACCCTTGAGCAGGGTTGCATAGGCCGTCTTTAGCTCGGCGATGGTGTTAGCGGTCGTCTGCGCGCTGGCCGTCGCGCGGTAGGTTCCCTTGACCTTGGTCGCCGGTTGGTCCACCCGGAAGATCTGGTATTCCTGGATGACCTTGTTGGCCTTGAAGACGATCGCGACCTGAGTGGGCGCACCCGGGTCACCTTGGGTGACCGTCGTCACGACCGAATTGGCTGACGATGCCTGGGCGGTGGTGTCCCCGTTGACAGTCAGACGCTGCAGGGCATCCACGCCCTGCACGGGCGCGGTCTGCTCGGTGATCAGCCCACCTGAAACATAGAAGACTTCGTAGTCCCCTGCTCGGGAAGGCTGGGTAAAGATGATCTCGTTGATCTCAGTGAGCCCAGCCTCACCTTGCCGCTCGGTGACGACGTTGACGGCAACCGGCGGCGGCTGGACGGGCAGCGTTTGCACAACGATCGACTTGATCTCGTTGACACCCGCGCGGGCCGCGCTCTGCTCGGTCACCTGGAGGCTGGCGGCGGCTGGCGTCACCGTAACGCCGAGGCTGCTGACCCCGATCTCGGCCGGAGTCTTGCCGGCAAGCAAGCCGACGAACTCGACCGTCAGACCCTCGCTCCGACTGCCGCTGATCAGGACGTTTCCAACCCCAATCCCGGGCAGGGCCTCGAAGGCCGCTTTCAGCCCGGCGCGTACCGCACTTTCGGTCATCGCGGCGCTGATCGTGAAAGACTGTTGCGCGGTCGCCTTGGACAGGGTGACCGTGCCGACCAAGTCGACCGGGATCGCGAGCGAGACCTGAGTGTTGACGCGGGTCTCGAGCCGGCTCACGGCAGGCAGCGTCACGCCCTGATTGAGGTTGACAACGATGTCCTCAATCTGGGCGGTGAGTGCGCTCAGTCCCTTGAACTCGAGGGACGTCGCGGTGGCTTGAAGACTGGTGAAGTTGCGATCGGGGTGATTGGGATCGGTGATCAGCGCAAGGCCAAAGTCGAGGCCCCCCAGTGCCAGACCGACCGCCGAGGGATTAAGGTTGCCCTGCGAATCACGGGTGCCATTGATGCCGGCGAAGGCACTGACGTTGCGACCGCCGATCGTCACGAGCTGTGCGTTCTCGACCTTGGTGCGAGCTGGCGCGAAGGCACTTTGCGCGTCCGCCACCTCGACCAGGGTCACCTCCTGGCGACGGCTCTCGACCGCAAATTCGCCAGTCACACTGACAAAGCCGAAGAGGTCCAGGGTCAGCTCGGCGGCCGGGAAAGTGGAATTCCGCAAATCGT
>CAZAVT010000135.1:0-2306 GCA_964488395.1 uncultured Burkholderiaceae bacterium
CCGGCAGGGACGCACAGGCCCAAATCGAGGCCGGCGCCGACCTGATGCAGTTCTACACCGGACTGATTTATCGCGGCCCGGCGCTGATTGGGGAATGCGCGCGAGCACTCACGGAGCCCGGTCTCGATTTCACCAAGTGAGATATGATTTCAGAATGCCGAGACCCCGAGCCGCCAGCGACAATGAGCCCCGAGCCGCGATCCAGGTCATCCAGCGGCTGGTATCGCTGTTGGACGCCTTATCCGTACGTACCGAACCGGCGAGCCTCAAGGATCTCTCGACCACCACGGGACTCCATCCTTCGACAGCGCACCGGATCCTCAACGATTTGGTCAGCGCGCGGCTCATCGACCGTTGCGAACCGGGCACCTATCAGCTGGGCATTCGGCTCCTCGAACTCGGCAACCTCGTCAAGGCCAGACTGAACGTTCGCGACGCCGCGCTGGGTCCGATGCGCGAGCTCCATCGCACGATCGGGCAGCCGGTCAACCTGTCGATCCGCCAGGGTGACGAGATCGTCTACATCGAACGAGCCGTGTCAGAGCGCTCCGGCATGCAGGTGGTCCGAGCCGTCGGCGGACGAGCCCCCCTACACTTGACCTCGGTCGGCAAGCTCTTTCTCTCAGCTGACGACCTTCGAAGCTTGCGCAGCTATGCGACGCGTACCGGGCTCGCCGGCCAGACCCATAACAGCATTACCGATCTAGCCCGCCTCGAGCGGGAGCTGGCGCTGGTCCGTGCACGCGGCTATGCCCGCGACAACGAAGAGCTCGAGCTCGGTGTGCGCTGTATTGCCGCACCGATCCGGGATGACAGCGGCCGATTGGTGGCAGGGCTGTCTGTATCGGCGCCGGCGGATTTTCTTCAGGACGTCTGGATCGATCAGGTCTGCCGGACCGCTGCCGACATCTCATCATCGCTGGGCTACGAGCCCGAGGCGGCTGTGCCAGAGGCCGCCCGCTAGGACGGCCGGTTTCCGCTCGCCCCTGGAGAGATGACGGTGTAGCGCCCGCCACCTGGGTGTTGCAGCCAGGCGCGGATGCGCTGCGCATCACCGAATCGAGCCATGGCCCCATTGGCATCGAGCAGCACAAAGATCAGCGGTCGGCCGTCGATGCGCGCCTGCATCACGAGGCAGTTACCCGCGTCCGAAATGAAGCCGGTTTTCTGAAGCCCCACCGACCAACCCTGGGTCGAGACCAGACGATTGGTGTTGTAGTACGACAGGAACTGCTGACCTGCCTTGACCCCCAGGGAGCGCGCGACCGAATACTCACGAATCAGGGGATATTTCCAGGCCTCGCGCACCAGACGAGAAAGATCCTGGGCATTGGCGACGTTGTCACTCGACAGGCCGGTCGGCTCGACAAAGCGGGTCTGGTGCATGCCGATGAGTCGGGCCTTCGCGTTCATGGCGGCCACAAAAGCTGGGAGGCCCCCTGGGTAGTGACGACCCAGGGCGTTGGCGGCCCGGTTCTCCGAGGCCATCAGCGCGAGCTGCAGCATCTCCGCCCGGGTGAGTCGAACCCCCGGCTGCAGGCGCGAACCGCTGCGCCGAATTCGATCAATGTCATCGGTTGTCACCTGCAGCCGCTCATCGAGGCGCTGTCCGGCATCGAGCACCACCATCGCAGTCATGAGTTTGGTGATCGAGGCGATCGGCATCACCGCCCGGACGTTCTTGTCGAGCAAGACCTCGCCCGATTGTTGATCGACCACCATCGCGACGGTCGAATGCAGTGACAGGGCAGTCGATGGGGAAGCGCGCCGGCCCGGTTCGGCAAGGGCCGCCTGAGCCGCTGAGGGCGCAAGAGCGGTCGCGCCCAAACTCGTCGCACCAGCCGCCGTCCCCGCTACCGCGCCCGACGGGGAGGCAGAGCGGGCAGGGACCGACGGCGGACTTGCCAGTCGCCTTGCGCCATCGGCGGGAGGCGTGGCGGCAGCGCGGCCCGCCGCCGGCGACGCGGAGGCCCCCGAAGCCGGACGACCTTGCTTGGCAGCCTGCTGGGCCGGACGGTTCGTCTGCTGCGCAGCAGAAGGCCGAGCCGTCGACGCCCCTGCAGGGGGGCGCGGCCCTTGCGCCGACTGCTGCGCACCCTGCTTCGCGGGCGCGACTCGCTGCACCGGAGCAGGCGCCTTGGGCGGCACAGCCGGCTCGGAAGCCCGGCCCGGATCACGCGCTGGCGAGCCCTGTGCGTGGGCGGGAGCCCAACCAGCGACCGTCCACGCGAGACCGAGGGCAACCGCTGCCGTAGTTTTTATTTGATGAAAATAAGGTTATAATTAATGTACATAATGCTAAAAAG
>CAZAVT010000135.1:2316-9072 GCA_964488395.1 uncultured Burkholderiaceae bacterium
AAATGAGGCACTTGAGAGCGAATCTTGATGAAAATTCGCCGACATGTTGTCCGGTTTGACCGTCGTCGTCAACCCGGAGCGGCCACACCCCCGATCAGAAGCCGATGAATCGGCTGAATCGTTCGACAGGCTCGCGTTCGGTCACCAAGCCGTTCTCGGGCGCATCGGGATCGGCATGCCCCAACGCCATCCCGCAGACCAGCATTTGATCGGGCGGCATTCCGACAACATCGGCGACGATCTTGTGGTAAGGCGCAAACGACACCTGTGGGCAGGTATGCAAGCCGCGCCCGCGTGCCGCCACCATCACGTTCTGGATGAACATACCGTAATCCAGCCAGCTCCCCTGCTCGAGCCGGCGGTCGATCCCAAAGAGCAGCCCTACCGGTGCATCAAAAAAAACGAAGTTGCGGCCGTGCTGCTCATGCATCCGGGCCTGTTCGCCTTTGGCGATGCCCAGTCGAGCGTAGAGCGCCCAGCCGACCGCACGGCGCCGTTCGATGAAGGGGGAAAACCATTCGTCGGGGTAATACTTGTACTCACGCTGGTGCTGCGCATCGAGCGCAGGGTCGTTGAAGACTTCAAGGATCCGTCGTGACAGCGTCTTGAGGGGCTCGCCGGCCAGCACATAGACCTGCCAGGGCTGGATGTTAGTCCCGGACGGGGCACGGCGCGCGACATCGAGGATGTCCTCGACAATGGAGCGTTCAACGGGCTTGGGCAGGAACTTGCGGATCGACCGGCGGCTGATGATGGCGTCGTCGACGTGGCGATAACTGTGGGGATAGTCCATCGAAACTCCGTGCTGAGGGGTCAGGTCGCGGTGCGTGGCGTCATCGGATCGACCAGGGCCTCGAGCGCTGCGCGCAGCCCCGGCGCGAGTTCGACCGGACGGCGGCTCGCACGGTCGACGTAGACATGAACAAAGTGGCCCTGCGCCGCCGCCTCATGACCGCCCGCCTTGAATAAGCCTACCTCGTAGCGCACGCTGCTGCGGCCAATCCGCGCGACCCGCAGCCCCGCTTCCACTGTGTCCGGAAAAGCAAGTGGGGCGTAATACTGGCAACCGGTCTCGACCACCAGCCCGATCACCGCGCCGTGGTGTATGTCGAGCACACCCGCCTCGATCAGGTAGCGGTTGACCACCGTATCGAAGTACGCGTAATAGACGACGTTGTTGATGTGGCCGTAGACATCGTTGTCCATCCAGCGCGACTCAATCGACGTGTAATGCCGATAAGCAGCGCGCGGGCGCGGGGCAATCCGCAGCGCCGATTCGCTGCTGCTCATCGAGCTCCCCTCCATCGACAACACTCACCGCGACCCGGCATCAAGCCAGCGTCGCACCGAACCGCCCGCCACTATACCGCCGCGCGCCACTCAAACCCGGCGCTGAACCAATGCCACGCCGACCGCGGCACACATCATGCCCAGTCCGGCCAGCGGTCCGTAGGCCTCGCCAAACAGCACCCAGGCCATCGAGGCGGTCACCGGTGGCACGAGGTAGAGCAGCGCTGTCACCCGGGTCGCCTCACCGCGCTCGATCAGCATGAAGAGCAGGAACACCGCTGCGATTGAAAGGGCGAGCGAGGCCCAGGCCAGCGAGAGCGCCAGCTCGAACGTGAAGTGATAACTCCCCCGCTCGACAAAAACGGCGATCGGCGCAATCACAATGGCGGCGCTCAGGTACTGGACGAAGCTGCCGGTTCGGAGGTCGAAGGACGGCACGAAACGCTTCTGGTAGAGGGTGCCCGCCGTGATCCCCCCGAGCGATGCGACACACGCCAGGACCCCCTCTGGCGTTAGCCCCTCGAGCACGAAACGCTCGGCCAGCACAAGGACCACTCCGGTAAAACCCGCCATCAAGCCCAGCCATTGACGTCGCGTCACCGACTGCCCCCCGAGGCAAACCAGGATCGCGGTCAGGATGGGTTGCAGGTTGACGATCAGCGCCGAAATGGCCGATGGCAAGCCGACCGAGATCGCAAACCAGACGCCCGAGAGGTAGACGCCGTGCAGCAGCACTCCGGCCGCTGCCAGATGCAACACCTGCGCACGGCTGGGCCAACGCGCGCCCAACCAGAGGATCAGCGGCGCGAGGATGGCCAGCGTGAGCACGAACCGCATCAACAGCAAGCCGATCGGCGGGGCGTGCGGCAGCCCATAGTGCGGCACGATGAACCCTGTCGACCAGAGCAGCACGAAGCCCAGCGGGATCCAGCGAGCGCCGCGTGCGGACGCAGCAACCGCACTCAAGAGCGGGCACCAAAACGATTGCTGCGGCGACGCAAGTCAAGTTCGACCAACTTTGCTCCGGAAGCGGGACTTGTTGTTTTCACTATGTTTTTCATATACTTAAATAGACTTCGCAAAATTTGTTGCATTGCCGCAATACAGTTGACAAGCGCGACAGAGCACCCCATAATCCGTCTTGTTGCGTTGCACCATTAAGGCGAAACGCAAAGGTTTAAAGGCGCCTCCGGCCTTCCAGCGGTCCCCAGATACCCCCCTACACACCGAGGTCCATCATGTTCAACACGCCCGAGCAACTGATGCAACTGCACCGCGATTCCCTGCAGATCATGCAAACCGCAGCCATCGCTTCGATCAGCGGTCTCGAGAAATTTGCTGCACTCAACATGCAAGCGGCCCGCAGCTCGCTTGAAGAGAGCGCCGAGATGGCCAAGAACCTGCTTTCTGCCAAGGATGTCAAGTCGCTCTCCGAGCTGACCTCAACCGCCATGCAGCCCGCCGCCGAGAAGTATGCCTCGTATGCCAAGCACTGCTACGAGATCGCCACCGAGACCAGCTCCGAGCTGACCCGTCTGGTCGAGAAGCAGATGGCTGACGGTAACAAACAGCTCTTCGCCGCCCTCGACACGATGGCGCGCAATGCCCCCGCGGGCAGCGAAGGTGTCGTGACGCTCGTGAAGTCCGCCGTTTCGGCTGCCAACACGGCGTTCGACCAAGTGAATCGTGCGACCAAGCAGGTGGTCGAAATGGCAGAAGCCAACATTTCCGCGGCCACCAAACCCAACGGTCGTCCCGCGGCTGCCCGCAAAGCGGCCTGATCGCCCCCACTCCTCCTCGAAACCCCGATCCGGCGCCAAGCGCTGGTCGGGGTTTTCATTTGGCGAAGTTCGCGATCGATCAAACCCACCGCGCCAACCCGGCGCTGGGCTCGCCTCAGGCGACTGCCGCTGACGCGCTGGGTGTCAGAGCAGGCTCTGGACCGATCGAGCGCTCAAACTGGTCCATCAGCTCGGCTCTGCGTTCGGCCGATGCGCGCATGGATCGCTCCTTCACATGACCGAATCCGCGGATCTTCTGCGGGATCTCGGCAACCTCGACCGCAATGGGTAATCGCGCCGCATCGAGCCGCTCGGTGAGCTCGAGGAGATCGCGCTCGTACTGCTCGATGAGCGCGCGTTCGGCCCGCCGCTCGGCCGTGTAGCCAAAGGGATCAAATGCCGTCCCACGCAGGCCGCGGCAACGGGCCAGCAGGCGAAAGGCACTGAAGACCCAAGGCCCGTAGCGCCGCTTGACGAGCTCACCCTGCGCATTGCGGCGCGCGAGCAGCGGTGGCGCCAGGTGAAAGTGCATCCGGATGTCGCCCTCGAACTGGTCGGCCACTCGCTGCATGAATTCGCCGCTGGTATAGAGCCGAGCGACCTCGTACTCATCCTTGTAACTCATCAGCTTGGCAAAGTTGCGGGCAACCGCCTCAGTGAGCAACAACTGGCCCAGCGGTTGCGGATGGCAGCGATCGCAACCACGAAGCCGCTCCTCGATGGCTCGCACGCGGTCAACGAGTGCGCGGTAGCGCCGGGCCCAGGCCTCGTCCTGGTAGTCCGCCAGGAAGTCGGTCCGCCGGGCGATCAATTCGTCAAGCGTCTCCGAGCGCTGCCGGGACACGGGCTGCGCGCGGGGGGGCTGCGCCAACTCGGCGACTCGGGAGGGATCAACCGCCGCCCGTCGACCCCACAGGAACGCCGCCTTGTTGGTCTCGACGGCCACCTCGTTCAATTCGATCGCGCGCTCGATCGCCGCCGCCTCAAGCGGGATCAGACCCTGCTGCCAGGCATAGCCCAACAGGAACAGATTGACCGTGATCGCATCGCCCAGCAGACCAGTCGCAAGCCGGGTCGCATCGATGAAATGAGCCGACTCCTGCCCCACGGCCCCAACAATGGCCTGCTCCATCGCACCCAGCGGAAATTGCCAATCGGCATTGCGCGTAAATTCGGCCGTCGGGGTGGTTGCCACATCGACCCCGACCCGAGTCCGCCCGGCCGTCATGGTCGGCAAAGCGTCCTTGCCCGCCGTGACCACGACATCGCAGCCCAGCACCGCATCCGCTGAAGCCGCGCCGATCCGCGGCGCATGCAGACTCGCCTGGTCCGCAGCGATGCGCACGAAGCTCATCACGGCGCCGTTTTTCTGCGCGAGCCCCGCCATATCGAGCACCGTAACCCCTTTGCCCTCAAGGTGAGCTGCCATGCCCAGCAGTTGGCCAATCGTCACCACACCTGTGCCGCCAATACCCGTGACGAGGATCGCGTAGGCACCCGAAATCCTGGGCATCTGCACGGGCGGCAGATCGATCGCCGCCGCGTCGGTCGCGACCACCCCCTGTGATTTTCTGCGTGGCCGCGCTCCCTCGAGCGTGACGAAGCTCGGACAAAAGCCATTGACGCAGGAGAAGTCCTTGTTGCACGAGGACTGGTTGATCGCCCGCTTGCGCCCGAATTCGGTTTCGACGGGTTCGATGGACACGCAATTGGACTTGACGCCGCAGTCACCGCAGCCCTCACAGACCGCCTCGTTAATGAAGGCCCGACGATCAGGATCGGGATACTCGCCGCGTTTGCGGCGGCGGCGCTTTTCGGCCGCGCAAGTCTGGTCATAAAGAAGGACCGAAACGCCGGCGTACTCGCGCAGTTCCCGCTGAACCTGGTCGAGCTCGCTGCGGTGATGGACCGGGATGCCATCGGGGAAATAACCGCGCGGATACTTGTCGGGCTCATCAGTGACGACGACGAGTCGCTCGACACCTTCGGCGAGCATCTGGCGCACGATCCGATCCGGCGTCAATGACCCGTCATGGCGCTGACCGCCAGTCATCGCGACGGCATCATTGAAGAGAATCTTGTAAGTGATCGGCGTGCGGGTGGCGATGGCATGCCGGATCGCCAGCGAGCCCGAGTGGAAATAGGTGCCGTCGCCGATATTCTGGAAAACATGCGGGGTGGAGGAGAACGGCGCCTGCCCGACCCAGGTCATCCCCTCCCCGCCCATCTGCGTGAAGGTATCGGTGCGCCGATCCATCCACTGCGCCATGTAATGGCAACCGATGCCGGCATTGGCACGCGAGCCCTCTGGGACGCGGGTGGAACTGTTGTGCGGGCAGCCCGAGCAGAAGTAGGGAATTCGCTCGAGCGGTAGCACCGTGCGAGCGGTGCGCCCGCGGACCGATTCAAGTCGCTCCAGACGAGCGAGGATCGAATGGGTGAGCTCGAGGCCCAACGCATCCTGAGCGGTCGCGCCCGCGCCGCTCCGACTGGCCATCAGGCGCGTCGCGATCAGCGGCGCGAGCAAGGCTGCGTTAAGCTCGCCCCCCTCGGGCACCAGGGGCGCGCCTTCGGCGTCGCGCTTGCCCAGCACTCGCGGGCGGACGGGCTGTTGGTAAAGCAGGTCGCGGATCTGGGATTCGATCAGCGCCCGTTTTTCCTCGATCACCAGGACTTCGGCACAATCCGCACAAACCTCGCGCAAGCCCTGCGGCTCGAGGGGCCAGGGCATTGCGACCTTGTAAACGCGCAAGCCAATACGCCGGGCAACCGCATCGTCGATGCCAAGGTCGGCGAGCGCCTGCATCGTGTCGAGCCAGCTCTTGCCGGTTGAGACGATCGTGAGCCGCGCAGGCTCGCCGATCGGACGCCCCAGAACCACCTGATCCAGCCGGTTCGCTCGAGCATAGGCCAGAGCCGCTGGCAACTTCCAGCGAGCCAGGCGCTCCTCAAGCTGCAGAAAGGACTCTTCCGGCCAGCGAATATTGAGCCCGCCATGCGGCATCGGGCAATCCACGGGCAGCACAATTCGGACCCGATCGTCAGCAGCGTCGACGATACCCGCCGCCTCCAGAGAATCGGTCACCGACTTGAAACCGACCCAGACCCCGGCAAAGCGCGACATCGCGAAACCGTGGATCCCGAGGTCGAGATAGTCCTGGCCCGTGGCAGGGGCGAGCACCGGCATCGACACTGCGATGAAGATGTGGTCGGTCTGGGCTGCGACGGTGGACGACTTCGCACCGTGGTCATCGCCCGCAATCGCGAGTACGCCGCCACGGGCACTCGTGCCCGCCTGGTTGGCATGGCGAAACGCATCGCCCGAGCGATCGACGCCCGGGCCCTTGCCGTACCAAATGGAGAAGACGCCGTCGTAACGGGCACCGGGCAGGCAGGGCAGCTGCTGCGTGCCCCAGATCGCGGTCGCCGCCAGGTCCTCGTTAAGACCAGGCACGAAGCGAACGTGGTGCTGATCCAGATGGCGCGAGGCCTTCCAAAGCGCCTGATCGTAGCCGCCGATCGGTGAGCCGCGATAGCCGCTGATATAGCCAGCCGTGTTGAAGCCCGCCGCAAGATCTCGGCGCCTTTGCATCATGGGCAGCCGCACCAGCGCCTGCGTCCCGGTCAGGAAAACCGTGCCGGACTGGGCTGAATACTTGTCGTCGATCGAAACGGAGCGCAGTGG
>CAZAVT010000136.1:0-1893 GCA_964488395.1 uncultured Burkholderiaceae bacterium
GTACGCATAGTTGACCGCCTTGCCGGCGATGCTCACGGCCGTGGGCGAAGCATCATCACGGACCCCGTGGATCGTGATCTCGGTGTCGGGCCGCTTGAACGCGCCGTAGTGCTCGAGGATCAGTTCCTTGTAGCCGGGCAGTGAATAGGTCGCGACAAGTCCCTGCTCCCAGATTTTCATTCGATAGGTCCTTCGGTTGGGGGCCCGCGGTGGGTTCCGCTATTCGACCCGGATCTTTGCATTCTCGATGGTCTTCTTGCGGCTCACCAACTCGGCAGCGATTTCGGCCGCAAACTCAGCCGGACTATTGCCGATGAGCCGTACCCCGAGCGACGCGAATCGTTCGCCCACCACCGAGTCCTTGAGTGATGCGACGATCTCGCGGTGCAGCCGATCGACAATGGCCCCCGGTGTCGCTGCGGGTGCGAGGATGCCCACCCAAGAGACCGCCTCATAGCCGGGAAAGCCCTGCTCGGCGATGGTGGGGACCTCCGGCAGCGCGGCATTTCGCGCTGCCGAGGAGACGCCGATGGCGACCAGTTGTCCCGATCTCACGTATTGGGTCGCGCCCGCGATGCCGGGAAAAGAGAGCTGGACCTGTCCCGCGATCGCGTCGATCAGTGCTGCGCCCCCGCTCTTGTAGGGCACGTGCAGCATTTTGATGCCGGCCAGTTCGTTCAGCATTTCACCGGCGACATGGCTCGTGCTGCCGGTGCCCCCGGTGCTGTAGGCCACTCCAGTCGGATGCTCGCGCGCATGGCGGATGAGCTCGGCCAGGTTACGCAAGCCCAGCTTGGGGTTCGCAACCAGGAGTAGGCCGAAGTCCCCCATCTTTGAGATGGGTGCGAAATCGCGCTGCGTATCGAAGGGAACGCTCGTATGGGTGAACGGATTGAGCACCAGCGTTGCGTCCAGGCCGAGGAGCAACGTGTATCCATCCGGTGCGGCTTGTGCCACTGCGCGAGTACCGATGTTGCCTCCTGCGCCTGGCCGGTTCTCAACGATCACTGACTGACCAAGCCGTTGGCCCAGCCGGTCGGCGATCGCCCGTGCGCTGCTGTCCGTGGCGCCGCCCGTGCCGAATGGAACGATCAGGCGAATCGGCCGAGTCGGATAGTCCTGTGCCTGCGTCGCACGAGGGGTCGCGAGGGCCCCGGTGAGGCCGATGACGATCACTGTCACGAGCAGGAACGCTTTGCTGGTCATCATGGTGGTGAACCTCCCTCGATGACCCTCATCTTCACCCTTTGGGCCCCATCATGCAATGCCAACGAAGACCGATTGCGGCGGCCTCTGGAGAGCCCGCTCACGAGGTCCCGCGTCTTGTTCCAGCGCATCTCTTGCGAAGCCGATTTGGCGTGTGATAGAAGCTCTGTGGGTCGACTCCGGTCGTGCGTCCGAAGCGGTTCTGATGGAGTTCGTTTGATGAATGCAGGCATTGCGGTCAGCATTGAACCAGTGGAGCGCGGTGAATTCGGCTTCGAAACCCCGGTCGTGGTGGTCGGTGCCGGAGCGGCGGGACTGGTCGCGAGCCTCGCCGCGCGCGAGCAGGGTGCCGAGGTCGTCGTTCTTGAGCGCGACCAGACACCATCGGGTTCGACCGCCTTGTCGTCTGGTCTGGTCCCTGCTGCGGGTACTCGTCTGCAGTCTGAGGCTGGGGTGACCGACAACCCGGAGTGGCTTGCAGAAGACATCCGCCAGAAAGCCCACGGCCTCGTCGATGACGAAGTGGTCAACCTGCTTTCGGCCACCATCGGTCCGACGCTCGACTGGCTGATGGAGCGACATTCGGTCGGGCTGACGCTGGTCGACGGATTCAGCTATCCCGGCCACCGGACGCGACGTATGCACGGGCCCGCCGAGCGCAGCGGTCGCTACCTGGTGTCCGACCTC
>CAZAVT010000136.1:1903-8221 GCA_964488395.1 uncultured Burkholderiaceae bacterium
TGAACTTCTGACCTCGGCTCGTGTTGATACGCTCTTCATGGATGCAGACCGCGTGGCTGGCGTGCGAGTGACCCGGCCGGACGGTCGCTCCGAGGATGTTCGCTGCGCCGCGCTGATCCTGGCCTGTTGCGGCTTTGCGGGCAACCGGGAGCTGCTCTCGCGTTATCTCCCCGACATGCTCGATGCAGCCTTTCTCGGTCATGCGGGTAATGAGGGCCACGCGGTGCGGTGGGGCGAGCTGCTCGGCGCCGAATTGGCCGACATGCAGTCCTTTCAGGGGCATGGGTCGGTCGCGATTCCCCATCAGATCGGCATTTCTTGGGCGCTCCTCATGTCGGGAGGCTTCCAGGTCAATCAGCTCGGAAGGCGATTTGCCAACGAACACCGGGGATACTCCGAAGGCGCGCGTGACGTGCTGCGGCAACCGCGGGCGCTCGCTTTCGACATCTTTGACGAGCGTTGCCATCAAGTCGGGATGGCCTTTGACCATTACCGCGAGGCCGTCAAGGCCGGTGCGGTGATTTCGAGTCCGAGCCTCCCGGGCCTTGCGCAGGCGTTGGGCATCCCGGTCGAACCCTTTCTTGAGACCTTCGAGGAGGTCCGCCGATTTGCCGCGGGTGAGCGAGCCGATCCCCTGGGCCGCGACTTCACCAGCCAGCCTGCGCTCAAGCCGCCCTACTATGGCATCAAGATCACCGGTGGGCTTTATCACACGCAAGGCGGTCTGGCGGTCGATACGCGGGCGCGAGTGCGGCGTTCCGATGGGTCGGTCTTTCCAAACCTGTGGGCTGCAGGAGGCGCTGCCCGTGGCATCTCCGGGCCGGCTGACTGGGGCTATTTGGCGGGCAACGGCTTGATGACGGCGATCGGGTTCGGACGACTCGCGGGCATCGACGCTGCGCAGGTGGCGCTACGTGCATGAGGGGCATCACTGATTCGATTCTCGATCTGGCCGAAGCATCCTGTTCCGCGGCACTTGCGAGTGTCCCGACCCGCAGGCTGGTGGGTCAGGCCCTGCTCGACTGGGTGGGCTGTGCGATTGCCGGAGTTGACCTTCGATCGTCACGGATCGCCGTTCGCTATATCCAGGAAGAATATGCCGCCGGGTGCGCGTCGGTGCTTGGGCAGCGGCAACGAGTCGGGGTGGCGGGGGCTGCCTTTGCCAATGGGGTGCTGTCTCACGCGCTCGATTTCGATGATGCCAATCTTCTGATGCCGGGTCACCCCGGTGTGGTGTTGTTCCCGCCATTGCTCGCCTTGGCCGAGGCGCAGGGTCGTTCGGGTGCAGCGTTGATCGAGGCTTACCTATTTGGTATCGAGCTTGCCTGCAGGATCGGCCAGTGGCTTGCACCCAGCCACTATGCGAGAGGCTTCCATGCCACGGGTACAGTCGGGACTTTGGGTGCCGCAGCGGCCTGCGCGCGGATGCTCGATTCGCCGTCCGGCGTGGTGCGGCAGGCGATCGGTCTCGCCTGCGCTCAGGCCAGCGGTTTGGTGGGGCTCTTCGGAACCGACGCCAAGCACCTGCACGTCGGTAATGCGGCGCTCCATGGCTATCTAGCGGCCTCGTTGGCCCGTCAGGGCTTCACAGCGCCCGATGATGCACTCGAGCGGCCGCAAGGGTTTGCTGACACCCATGATGGCGCCCGAGACAGGGCCGCCGCTCTGGCTCCATTTGCTGGGGGCCATGCCATGCATCAAACGCTCTTCAAGTACCACGCCGCCTGCTACGGCACCCATGCCGCGCTTGAGTGCGCGTCGAGGGTGCGCGCCGAGGGTGAAGTCGAGATCCGTCGCATCCGAGCGATTGATATCGATGTTGGCGAAGAGTGTGTGCGCACCTGTGACATCGTCGATCCTCGCACGCAAGAGCAGGCGAAATTCAGTCTCCGATTCAACGCGGCGGTTGGCCTGCTGGGCCTGCCTACGGGCGATCTCGCCACCTACGCTGCCGAGGTCTGCGCCCGCAAGGATGTCATTGACTTGCGTGACCGGGTCCGCGTGCATTTCATTCCGGGGCGCCCCCTGACTCAGGCGACGATGCGTGTCATGGACGATCGGGGTGTCGTCCGAGAGGCGAGTGCCGACACCAGCCAGCCGATGCTCGATCTTGATGAACAGCAGGCACGCCTTCGGACCAAGTTCGAGGCGCTCGTCGCCCACCGACTGACCGTAGCCGAGCGAGCACGGCTTGCCGAGCTCTGTTTGAACCTTGCTGAGCTCGATTCAATGGAGCCGCTGACCGACCTGCTTCGTCGCGTTCGACTTTCACCATCCGATGATCCTCATTTTGGAGAACTCACATGAACCCGTCTCCTCGCCGACACTTTTCACTCGCTTGTCTGGCGGCGCTCATCGCAGCCGGTGGGGCGCCCGCCATGGCGCAAACGGCCAGCGGCTACCCTTCGAAGCCCATTCGCTTTATCGTCCCCTATGCCACGGGCGGCAGCACGACCAATATCGCGAGGCTGATCGGTCAGAAGCTCACTGAGAGCTGGGGTCAACCAGTGCTGATCGACAATCGACCGGGTGCCAACACGGTGACTGGGACCCTCGCGGCGGCGCGTTCTCCCGCAGACGGCTACACCATTCTGCTCGGGGTCAGCAGCCATGTGCTGATCCCTCTGCTGTCGCCCACGGCCTATCACCCGGTCAACGATTTCACACCGATTGCCTCGGTGGGCTCGACTGAGACGCTGCTCACGATCAGCCCTTCCTTGCCTGTCAAGGACCTCAAGACGCTGCTCGCGTATGCCGCATCTCGCCCGGACGGCATCACCTATGCGACCGGAGGCGCGGGCTCGGCAACCCACCTCGCGCACGAACTCTTCAACAAGATGACGGGCATGAATGCCCGCCACATCCCCTACAAGGGGGCTGCGCCGGCCCTGGTCGATCTGGCTGGCGGCCAGGTCGACATCTCTTTTGCGATTCCTGGTTCTGCGATTTCGCTGGTCAATGCGGGCAAGATTCGCGCTCTGGCAGTGACCGGGGAGGCTCGCTTGCCGGCGCTGCCGGACGTACCCACCTTTGCTGAATTGGGCATGCCCGAGTTCAAGATGAGTCAGTGGTACGGGGTCATTGCGCCTGCCGGCGTCCCCGCTGATATCGCCAATCGGCTCGCTTCGGAGATTGCCAAGATGGCTGCCACCGACGATTTCAAGGAGAAATTGCAGCAGCTTGGCATGGGCTCGCGGATCATCACCGGTGCGGCGCTTGGTGAAGTCATGCGCAGCGAGTCCGAGCAGTTTGCCCGGATCATCAAGGATGCCGGCATCAAGATCGAGTAGCAGCGGGGCGGTCAGCCGGTTGGGCAAGGTCGTCGATCGGGGCGAATCGGGGTAGGCGCCGTCCAGCATGCTCGATGTCTTCGAAGAACATCGCAAGCGGACGGACCCAGCAGCCCGATTCGTTGTAGAGTGGCCGGTAAAGTACCAGCGGCTCCAGGGACTCGCTGTGCCGAACCACACCGAGAACCTCGTATTCGCCACCCTTGTAGTGGCGATAGCGGCCGAGTCTTATGACCGGCAGGCTCGGTCGTGGATCGGCGCCGCCGGTCACAGGTCGTCGTCCCTGGCGATGGGTGCGAGTGCCGTATTCATCGCCGGGCTCCTCAGTCCCGGACCTCGAATAAGGCCTCGAACTCGACCGGCATATTGGAATAGAGCGTTGCCACACCCAAGACGGTTCGAGTATGGCGACCGATCTCGCCAAAGGCCTGCACCATCAGGTCTGAGAATCCGTTCATCACCAGGGTGGGATGCTCGTAGTCTGGCGTACAGTTGATCAGCCCCATCACCTTGACGACGCGAACCACCCGAGAGAGCTCGCCCAGATGGCCCTTGAGGGTACCCAGGCAGAAGATTGCAGATTGGCGGGCGGCTGCGGTTGCCGCTTCGAGGTCCAGGTCCTTGCCGATCTTTCCCCGCACCAGGACCTCGTCGGTGACGGGGTCGATGGGGCCGTGACCGCTCATGTAGACGTGGATGCCTGAGCGCACGGCGCGCAGCCGATTCTCGCGATCTCGCCAAGGTGGCGGTAGCGTGACGCCCAAGGCTTGAAGCCGGGCTTCCGGACTGGGTGGGCGAGCGCCCCCTGGGGATTGTTCGGCATTCATGGGTCGATCCTAAAAACAGACAATTGGCGCTGCGTGGAACAGCGTGTAGCGCCCTCGGCAGCGAACGTTTCATCGCCAGTTTACGCCTGGGCGCAGTTCTCTGTGACACGCGACCGAGCGCGAGACGCAACGCATTCGACCCGCGTTTGCCGGGTGATCTTTTGAACGACGGCATGATCCCCTATGCTTCATCTCAATGAGCTTGTCCGGTTCCCGGGCGAGCGCTGAATGCGAGGTGAGAGCCATGGACTGGCGGTGCGGTCGATCGCGCTGATCTGTGCGGGTGCCCTGGTGTCGCCGCTCGATTCTGCGGTCAATATCGCCTTCCCGGCGATCGTGGCCGCGTTTGCCGTCGAGCCGAGAGATATCCAATGGGTGGTGATCACCTTCGTGATTGCACAGTCACTCGCGTCGATCACCTTCGGGCGCATCGGTGACCTCTACGGCCATCGGCGGGTGTTTGCGGCGGGCCTGACCGGCTGTGCATTGACCCACTGGCTGGTCGCCGAATCCGCTTCTTTTGTCAGCCTGGTCCTCAACCGAGGCCTCCAGGGTGGGGCTGTGGGCGTCGCGGTCGCCTGCGCCCCTGCGCTGATCGCCAGCGCGGCCGGACCGAGCAGAACCGCCCGGATGCTCGCCGTCTATTCGGCTGCGATCAGCGCAGGCTTCATGGTGGGTCCGCTTGCGGGCGGTTGGCTCGTTCAGCAGCTCGGCTGGGCCGGCGTGTTTCTGTTCAGGGTCGTGCTGGCGATCCTGGTCCTCGCGCTGATGCCGCGATGGCTGCACGGCAGCGCTGGGTTATCGCTCGCGGACCCATCGGAGCGACGCTTGCGGCGCCCCCCGGTGGCCTGGGCGGTGATGCTGTCGCGCCCCTTCCTGTCCTTGCAGGCAGCTGCGCTCGTGATCTACATGACGACGTTCTCGATCCTACTTTGTGTGCCCTTCCTGTTGTCCGACTGGCCTGAGCTCTCACTGAGCGCAGCGGGCGCGGTGCTGGCGGCGTTCCCGATGGGGTCTTTCGTGGCAAGTCTCTTTGCTGCTCGCGGGCCCTGGCCCCCGGGGGGTCAGTACTCGCGTCGGTGGATCCATGGTGGACTCGCGGTGGCGGCATTGGGGCTGGGCGCGACGGCTGCAGGTGCCTGGCTCCTCACGAGCGTCGCCGCTCTAGCGGCAACCCTTTTTCTTTGCGGCGTCGGTTTGGGGGGCTTCCAGGCGGGCTACATGGAGCAAACCATGCGCTGGCTTCCCGCCGACAATGCCGGCATTGCCGGCTCGCTGCTCACCTTCGTTCGTCTCGTCGGTCTGGTGCTTGGCGTGCCGATCCTCAGCGCGCTGGGCGCGCACGCAGGCCTAGCGCTGACGCTCGCCGCGAGCGCGGGTCTGTTGGCGATCTGGGCGTTGGGGTATCGGGGCGGCCAGGAGCGCTGAAGCGCAGGAACATGGCAGACTGCGAGTCACTCAGGCTGCTTTTTGGCTGGCCGCCTGTGCGTGCCACCCCAATCCCGGGCCTAAGCTCGAACCGGAAATCGCTCATGGACTTTGAACTACCCCAGGACATCAAGCGCCTACAGGCGCGCACGCGAGAGTTCGTGCGCGAGGTCATCCTGCCGATGGAGCGTGATCCCCGCCAGGATGCCCATGGGCCGCACGATGCTCTCAGAAGCGAGCTGATTGATCGAGCGCGCGAGGCGGGTCTTCTCACGCCCCACGCATCGGTCGAGATGGGTGGGCTGGGTCTTTCGCATCGGGCGAAGGCGGTGGTCTTCGAGGAAGCGGGGTACTCGTGGTTGGGGCCGACCGCGATGAACATCCACGCACCCGACGAAGGCAACATCCATCTGATGGAGTCGGTGGCCTCACCAGCCCAAAAAGAGCGATGGCTGCGTCCCCAGGTTCAGGGGCACACCCGATCCTGCTTTGCGATGACCGAGCCGCCACCGGGTGCCGGTGCTGACCCCTCGATGCTGGTGACGACCGCCGTTCGAGACGGCGATGAGTACATCATCCAAGGCCGCAAGTGGTTCATCACCGGTGCCGAGGGGGCCCATTACGTGATCATCATGGCCCGGATGGAGGACGGATCGGCCACGATGTTTCTGAGCGACATGGCACGCGACGGGATCGTCATTGAGCGACAGATGGATGCGATGGATGCCTGCTTCACCGGTGGCCATGGCGTGATTCGCTTCGATGGACTGCGG
>CAZAVT010000136.1:8231-9004 GCA_964488395.1 uncultured Burkholderiaceae bacterium
CGCAGGTGCGGCTCGCACCGGCTCGCCTGACCCACTGCATGCGCTGGCTCGGGCAGGCGCGCCGTGCTCAGGATGAGGCGCTTGCCTATGTGGCCAAGCGCCAGGCCTTCGGCAAACCTCTTGCTGAGCATGAAGGGGTGGGGTTCATGCTGGCGGACAACGATATTGATTTGCAGACTGCGCGACTGCACATCTGGCATACCGCGTGGCTCCTCGATCAGGGTGAGCGCTGCAACTTCGAGTCGAGCAGAGCCAAGGTGATTTGTTCGGAGGCCGAGTGGCGCGTTGTTGATCGTTGCGTCCAGATGCTGGGTGGACAGGGGGTCACAGGCGAGAGTGCCGTGATGAGGATCTTCACGGATATGCGAGCGTTTCGCATCTATGATGGCCCCAACGAGGTTCACCGCTGGAGCATGGCGAGAAAGCTCGTTCAAGCCGCGCAGGCTCCATCTGAGCCAGCCGAACGAGGCAATGCACGATGAACTCGACCAATGAGCGTTCCGACCACGTCGCATCAAGGCCTGATGATGGTGATCCTGTTGTAGCTCCTGTGAGTTTCTGGCAAGCGTTTGGCTTCTGGTTGAAGCTCGGTTTCATCAGTTTTGGCGGGCCTGCCGGGCAGATCTCGATCATGCACCAGGAACTGGTCGAGCGCCGGCGATGGATCTCCGAGGGGCGTTTTTTGCACGCGCTCAATTACTGCATGGTCTTGCCCGGGCCTGAGGCCCAGCAGCTGGCCACCTACATCGGCTGGCTCATGCATCGCACTTGGG
>CAZAVT010000137.1:0-8995 GCA_964488395.1 uncultured Burkholderiaceae bacterium
GGGGATCGTCTGGATGATCCGGGACGGCACGCCACCGCCGCTGGACCAACTCGATACAAACGTTCCATTGGTACCTAGGCTGGTAGCAGAAGCATTGTTACCAGCACCCAAAGCGATCGGCCACTGTCCGGCCACGTTGGCAATCGGCATGCAAGTCCTTTATGGGATGATCGACGAACGGCTCACCTTTTTTACAGCCGAACAGAGATCATCCCACGGAGAGCACGTTCTGAGTTGACAATTGCGCCACCAGATTGGTTGAGCGATTCGTGTATGCATCGCCCGGGTCGCGGGAGGCGCAGGTGACCTGCTCCCCATCAACAGGGCCACAAAGAAATTTGTGAAGTCCGACATTGAAAGAGTAGTCGGGCATGAAGAAGCGGTTCACGGAAGAGATAATCATCGACTTTTTGAAGGAGGCCGAGGCCGGGGTGTCGGTGAACGATCTGTGCCGGCAGCACGGGCTTTGGAGGCGGCGACGTTCTACACTTGGCGCGCGAAGTTCGCGGGAATAGAGGTGGCAGAGGAGCAGAGGCTACGTAATCTTCAGGCCGAGAACTCGAGGCTTAAGAAGCTGCTGGCCGAGACGCACCTGGACATCCAGGCCTTGAAGAGCGTTGTGCGGGGAAAGCGGTAAGACCACAGTGCGACTTCAGACCGTGCCGTAGCGCCGCAGGGTCCGCAACCGTTCGGCTAGGTCGTTATCCGAACCAGTCCCGACCTGGCTTTCAGCACGTGGCGAATCGTCGGAAACGGCCACACCGGCCGCTTCTGATGGCGCGGCGGCGGCCACAAAGGGCTCCAGGGCGATGCGCCCTACCGTCCGACCGTTCATTGCCGAGCTCTCATGACCGAACTTCACGAAGACGAGGTTCGTGTTGAGCGAGCGGAACATCATGTCGCTGGCCACGACGATCACTTGCGACAAGTCGAATTGATCCGGTTGTTGCTTGAGATCGGCAAGGCGCCGCTGATGATCGCGGTAGGCTACGGCCACGCCGGTCCGCGCCTGCACCACACTGGGCAACAGAGAGGCTGCCTGCTTCTCACTTGAAAACTGTGCGTTGAGAGCCTCGCGCCGCTCTGGCCTGAGGGCCAGGTTGATCAAGATGCCATGCCCGTGGTCGGTATCGATTCGATCAAGCAGCCCATCGAGCTCCCGCGCTTGAGCCTCGCTCAGCGCCGACAATTTGTCGGCATAGCCCGGAATCAGTTTGCCCAGCGTTGCGGTTGTCAGGCCAGGCATCAGCGGCACAAAGATCTCGAGCTCGGCCTTTTCCAGGTGTCCGTCGGCGGCCGTCTGCTCCGTCGCCAGCTCAACCTGGAAATTGAGCTCCGCCAGCTCCTTGTCCCAACTGAGCAGATTGAAAGCGTTGGGAGGAACCAGCTTATTGAGGGTCAAACCGTCGTCCTGATCGTTGCCGGATTTCGCAGCACTGACTGGACTGGCGGCCGACGCAACCTGTCCGTCGCCTGCCGCTGGCGCTCCTGATGGATCGGGGCTGAGCGCACCCGCGAGCAGAGAGGCTCCAGTCGGGTGACGGATCCGCAAACCAGCTTGAACGTTCAGCCCCAAATGAAACGCCGAGGCGAGCTTACGCACCACCTTGCGGTTGTTCACGAGGCCCGCATCCTCCCATTGAGCGCCCATCCTGAAGCGCACACCCGCACCGAGGTCCAGGCCAACCTGCACCTTACCCACCGGCCCGACGTCGGCAGCCCAGCTTGCTGCCATCGCCTCGCCGAGCTCGGGATTGACCGCGGAAAGCGCCTTGCCGAGGTTGCGCGAGGAGATCGACGCCGCGGCCTCGATACCGACAGCACTGATCGTCTTGGTGGTGAACTCGATCTGACTGGCTTTCGACCAGTCACTAGCCTCAAGTCTAGGCCGACTGTAGAGCGCATCGATGAAGGCGATCGTATCCTCACGGCTCGAAAAACTGATCGCAACGCCCTCGGCCGATTCACGGGAGCCCGAAACTTTGGCACTCAGCGAGGCGACATGTCCGACGCCGGGGATCGGTGGCATCCAGTGGATCCCGGCCTCACCGCCGAGCATGTTGCCACCGCGGATGACGATCTGGAATTTCTCGCCCTTGCACTTGATGTCGAGAAGAAGCCGACTCGACCTAGAAACGGCAAGCTCGGCCCGCAAACCACTGGGCTCGATCGGCACCCGTCCGCTGGCAAGCGTGAACGCATTCCTCTCCGTCAGCTTGATGCGCTCACCGAACTGCATGTCGCGCACCGCACTGATGATCGCGTCGCGCGCCACGGCACGCTCTGCGCCGGCGGTGTCGCGCTCCGAGCCAGGCACGGCAACCGCAGCGGCGACCTGGCGCTTCCCAGCCTCATTGACCCAGGATTGGATCGTGTCACTGCCGATCTCGCGCATCAGGTAGTCCTCGATCTCGGGCGCGAAGCGCGCCGTATCGACACCACGATCAGACAGAGCTGTAAGAAGCTCATCGCGCCACTCAATCGGCAGCAACGCCTCTTGCGTGCCGCTGGCGGCGCCGTGTCGGTCCTCTTGCGCATGCAGCAGATAGTGTTGGGCGATCTCTGCGCGAAGAATCGTCTGGAGCCCCTGTGCCAGGCCCTCCCCCATGGCGGCCCGACGGTCTGCGAGCGACTGCTGCAGCGCTGCCGAACGTGACTCGATCTCCCGCACCAACGATTTCCGCTGAGCCGGTGCACTCGCCAACGCACTCATCGCTGCGGCCACAGCCGAGGGACCCGGAGCGACCCCCTCACGACCCGCAGCGAGATCCTTTTCGTTCAGCAAGACCGAAAGCGAGTCGGCGTCGGGCGGGGATCGAGGGGCCTCGCCTTGGGGCCACAGGATCCGTCCGATCGGCGTGTCGCGACCCGCATGGATTGCGATCGCCAACTGGGCGAGCTGAACCGAAAGCTCGTCGCGAGTCGACTCGAGCTCAGCAATCGCCCCCTGCCTCATTTCGAGCCAGCGATCGGCATCATCCGCATCGAGCCCGGCTGGTGGTTCATGAGCGGCATTCAATTCGGCCAAGGCGCGGGCGTTATCGGTAGCTGTTCGGCTCACCTCGCGAAAGGACTCGATGGCGATCGCCATCTGCAGGTGTGCAGCCTTGCGAGGATCCGGTCTAAGCGGGGCAGCCACTCGTGCCAGCTCGAGCGTCGCCAGCGCAAGCGATTCATCCAATTTCCGGAGTTGGCCATGGCGAGCAGCGATCTGGTTTCGCTGCACGATGAATCTCTCCCGCCCGCTGTCGAACGCGTCGGGATAAGCCATGGAGGCCTGGTCCGGCAGCTGCACACTGCCTCCGAGGTCAATGAGTCGACGGGCATTGGCGATCGGCATCATTGCGGTGATATCCCGCGCATTTGCCGTAGCGTTGGCTCGCGCGACCACCTGCTCGATCGCCTGCTGAAGGAGTCGATTCACCACCTCGACCTTCTCGGTCCCGTCAAGGCCCATGCGGTAGAGCGCTTCGGCAGCCTGCTCGATCGTCGACAAGGTCATCTGCGCGAGATCCGAATTGGGATTCGCCCGCAGACTCCTGATCTGATCGGCGCGCAAGCCCAGTCGTTGTAGATCAGCGTCGTCAAACAGCCGGGCCAGGGCACGAAGCGACAAGGCCTCCGATGCGGGCGGCTGCGCCGCGCCAGCCGCCGAAGACTCGCTGCCAGGCGGTGCGCCCTCCAAGGGGCCATCAGCGCCCGATTGAAGTCGGGCCTCGATCACGCTGATCTGGCGCTGCAGCACCATCTGATGGGCGATCATCAGCGCCATCGCACGGGTGTTGTCGCCGCCCTCAATACGCACCGGTATGACTGAAGAGCCCCCCGGCCGCAGGGGAGCTGGTCCACCGCCCCGAACGGCCTGCAACAAGGCTTCATCGATCACGGTCGACGCCTCGGCACCCCGCACCAGCGCGCCCTCCTTGCGGGCGCGGCCGGCGGCACCGAAGAGCCAGCGGTTTCCCTTGACGCTGACTTGCCATCCGTCCAGCGCCCGACGGCCTTGGGCCTGGGCCTGTTGCGCATCGACCCAGGCCAGCCCAAGCGCATGATCGTCCACAGGCAGCAGATCCTGTACGGCGCGCTGCTTGAGCGTCAGCGCCGCCGACGCGAAGCCAGCATCCGCATTGAAAAACGAGTCGACCATACGGCCATATTGGCGCAGCGCCAGCAGCCGCAGCTTGCGATCGACGATGCCGATCTCCTGGGTCCGCAGCGCAACCGACGCTGCATCGCCGGCCGCCGATGCATCCCCTAAGGCCCGAACCAGCTGCGCTCTTTCGCGTTGCAGCGACGTCGACTCGGCCGTGGAGAATTCCTCAACGAAGTGCGGGTCGGCAATCGGCGCCAGGATGGCGCGAAAGGCGTTGATGGTGTCAGCCGCCTCGAGTCGCCGTTGCAGGACGGCGCCACCATTGGCATCGGCAAGCGCCTCCTGCCGCCAGGCTCCGTTGGCATTCAGCCCAGCACTGCGCTCGGCCATCCGCTCCAGCAGGCGATCGCTCATCTGACCGGTGCGGGCGAGCCGCTCGAAGTATCGGCTCATGGAGTCGATAAACCCTCGGGGATCGACCGACACGGCCGGCCAGTCATCGCGATGACCCACGCGTGCCTGATAGGCGTCGTCACCGGCCCGGTCAGCTGCGACGGCAAACGAACCCGGCGCTTCGACGGCGAGTGACGCATCATCCTGCGGGAGGGCTGACGTCGCCGGCGTGGCATCGAGGCTTGGCACCTCGTCGACCGCTGCGCTCGCCGCGTAGCGCCCCTGGACCGGTCTCGGGAGATGCTGATCGAGCTCGGACCAGGAGCGACCAGCCAGCAAGCCTTCGGTCTGACCCGGCAGATAGAGTTGGATCAATAACCGGGAGAGTTCGAACCGGCGATCCGGTGCGAGGGAGGGCTCGGACCGACTGAACTCGCCGAGGATCGCCTCGAGGGCCAGGCGTCGCTCGCTGAGAAATCGGGTCTTTCCCTGATGGGCTTCCGACCCCCTGAGGAATGGCAGACGCAGGGCAAGATCGACCACTCCTTCAACGCGCTCTTCGAGGGCAACGACTGCGCCAAGAACTTCTGCACTTTGCCCCGCCAGTTTCTCGGCCTCAGCCAAGTCGACCGCGACGGGCCGAGCATCGATGCCGGGCTGGCCCGCCGCCTGGTTGCCTGCCTCGACGCGATCGGCCGCGCCCAGCGCGTGGGCCTCGCCACGATGTCGAGGGCTCAATCGCTGCAGAAAGTCCAGCCGAATCTGGGCACTCTCGCCCTTACGTTGCAGGACGTAACCACGCTCGTCGCCCGCCTGACGGGGATCGATCACACGGTGCGCAGGCTTGCGGCCCAGGCCTTTGATTCGCTGCCAGAGCTGCTTCAAGGTCGGGGACGGGTCCCTCGTTCCACCCGCCCTGGTCCTCGCGGTCATTCCGACGAGCGCGCCAACGCCCAGCCCCTGATTCGCCAGATCCGAGTTCAGCTTGCCGGTGCGCATGTTGCTCAGCCCCGTCAGGCGCGAATCCGCAGCAGCGCAGACGAGGGATCGGGCTCGGAAGGCCCCCCGGCTGCCGACTCTCGGAGCTCGGCACGCAGCTCAGGCGCCAAACGCGTTAGGCTCTCGAGGATCGCGATCAAGCGATCGGCAGAGAGCTCATCGATCGACCTCACGATCGACAACACCAGCGTTTCAGCCGCGCTGTCCAGGCCGATCGTCGCGCCCCCGGTGGCCATCGTATGCAGATTGAGCCGCATGGCGTGTTCGAGGAGAGCCGCCCTCTCGTTGGCTGCAAGAGGCACCGAGACCAGCTCCAGGTGCACGAACAGCAGACCCTGGTTCGCCTCGAGCTGGAGGACCAACACCCCACCATCATCGAGATCCAGCGACAGTACGCCGGCGTCATCGAGCGCGAGCTCGGCTTTGGGAAACGGACTCAGCTGATCAAGCCAACCGTTGACCCGGGAGATGGACGCAGGACATTTCTTTTTGCGAGGCATTCCAGGTCACGTAAACCGACACGGGCTCTGATCATAGCAAGGCCCACCGTCCACGGCGCAGTGAATCGCTCACACCATCGCCATCTCGCCCTTGCGCTGGGCCCAGCCAGTCACTCTCGACTCGAGCCAAGCCGACAGCAGATAAAGCATGACCCCCATTGCCGCTAGGATCACCAGGCCGGCAAACACCAGCGGAATGTCGGAATTGCCGCTGGCAATGATCATGACGTTGCCGATGCCGCGGTTTGCGGCGACGGTCTCCGCCAGCACAGTGCCTACAAACGCGAGCGTGATGGCAATCTTGAGCGAGGCGAACAGATAAGGCATGGCCCTTGGCAGACTCACATTGAAGAGCACATCGCGACGACTGGCGCCCAGCACCTTGAGCACGTCCTCGAGCTCAGGCTCCGTGCTGGCCAGACCTGTGGCGACATTGACCACCACTGGGAAAATGCTGATCACCATCGAGGTGAGAATGGCAGGCACCGTACCAGCACCAAACCAGACCACGAAGATCGGCACAACCGCGACCTTGGGGATACTCGAAAAGCCCACGAGGAGCGGATACGCAACGTCGTAGGCCAGCCGGGACGAACCGATCAGGACGCCGACGACAATCCCGATCAGAACTCCCAGCCCGAAGCCGGCCAGGGTGGTCTTGAGGGTCTGAATCGTGTGGGGCCAGAGCAGCGGAAACTTCTCAAGGAGGACCGATGCGATCTGGGTGGGTCGAGGCAGGATCAGATCGGAGATGCCGACCAGGAGGCAGATCAGCTCCCAGAGGCTAAAAAAGCCCAAGAGGGCCAACGCGGACAGCAGGCGCTGCCGGGTTCTTGCGCTGACGCTCATGCCGCCTTCTCCTCAGAGCCTGAATCTTCCACGGTACGCGCCTCGGCGATACGCATCCTCAGCGACTGCACGAGCGCCGCCATGTCCGGGGCGTAGCTGGACTCGACAGTGCGGGGCCGCTCGAACGGTACCTCGCGGGATTCGAGAATGCGCCCCGGACGCGAACTCATCACGCAGATCCGATTGGCCAGGTACGCAGCCTCCCGCAGATCGTGGGTGACCAGGAGCACGGTCGGACGACGGTCCATCCAGAGGTTCTGCATGATCGACCAGAGCTCTTCGCGGGTGAACTGGTCGAGCGCGCCAAAGGGCTCATCGAGGAGCAACAACTGAGGATCATGGATCAGCGCCCTGCAAAGCGATGCACGCTGCAGCATCCCGCCAGAGAGCTGCCAGGGCCGCTTGTCACCGAACCCCTTAAGACCGACCTGTGCCAGGAGGGCGTCGGCCCGATCGGCGAACTCGCCCCGGCGCTTGGCCCGATATTCGGCTCTGAACGGTTGCACGATCTTCAGCGGCACCATGACGTTTTCACGGATGGTGAGCCAGGGCAGCAGGGTCGGATTCTGAAAAGCGATGCCCAGCCGCAGCGGCGACGCCTTGCTGACTGGCTGCTCGGTCCCCGGCTGATTTAAGACGCCGCCGGACGATCCTCTCAGGCTTCCTTGCTCACGGCCACGAACGATCACTGCGCCAGCGCTGGGCCGAAGAAGCCCTGCCATCAGCTTCAAAATGGTCGACTTGCCACAGCCGCTGGGCCCTACCAGTGCCACGAAATCGCCGGCATGGATCGACAGCGTCGTTCGGGCCAACGCCACAGTACCCGTACCGTAACGCAACGACACATCGCTCAACTCGATGAGGGGGGACTCGGACATGACATGCCTCCCGCTGGTGGCCTCAGCGCAGGTCCGCATCGGCATCGGATGGCGGAAGTGGTTGCAGATAGGACTCGTCGGCCCAGAGACTTTCCTGCGCGGTAGCGGGCGGTCGGGCAGATGCGGGCGCATCAGCCGGTGCCGACCGGATCGCCCGCGTCGTCGTGTCCAGGTGCCTGGGTGCGGGCGGTGGCATGTTCTGGATCGATTTCACCGAAGCCCCCCAACCGGCGGCATCCCGAACCAGTGCCCCGTCACGCATAACGAATCGCCCACGCACCAGCGTGTGCAATGGTGTGCCAACAACCGTGCGGCCATGCCACGGCGAGATCCGGCTGATCGACTGCAGACGCCCCTGCTGCAGACGGGCACGACGATTCATGTCGATCAGGACAATATCCGCGTGGGCACCCGGCGCAATCCGCCCCTTGACGGGCCACAAGCCCCAGGCGCGGGCGGGTGCTTCGGCGCTCCAGCGCACGTAGTCCATCAACGATGCGCGCCCGCGGTTGACCTCGGTGAGCATCAAGGGCATCTGGGTCTCAACACCCGGGAAGCCGCAATCGCAGGTCCAGATGTCCTCCCGCGTCTTTTCCTCGACCGAATGCGGCGCATGGTCTGTCGCGATCATGTCGATCACGCCCTCCTTGAGCGCCTGCCAGAGTGGCTCGTTGTGACGCGGCTCCCGGATCGGCGGATTGACGCGCAGGATCCCGCCGACCCGCTTCATGTGATCGGTATTGATCAGGAGGTACTGCGGACAGGTCTCGACGGTGACGTCGACCCCTCGACGCTTTGCATCCCGAATCACGAAAAGGGAATCCGCGGCACTGTGGTGCGCGATATGGATCCTCGCCCCGGTCCATTCTGCGAGGGTGATCACCCGGCCAATCGCCTCAATCTCGGCCACCGCGGGACGCGATGCGAGATGAGCGAGGGGATCGGTTCGACCCGCAGCACGCAGATGGGCCTCGCGACGAGCCATGATCGAGGAGTTTTCGGCATGCACCACCGTGCGAACGCCCCGCGCGGCCAGGGTCTCGAATCCCTCGAGCAAGGCGCCGTCCGTCGGCGCAGGCAAGTTTCCAAAGGTGTTGCCGACGAAGGCCTTGAAACTGGTCACGCCCGCGTCGAGCAAGGGTTCGAGCCGATCGACCGTGTCATCGCCGAACAGGCCGTGAATGCCAAAATCGACATAGGACGACCGAGCCGCCTCGAGCTTCATCCGAAGCGCTTCGAGGGTGCCCGTCGGTGGGTTGGTGTTGGGCATCTCGAACACCGTG
>CAZAVT010000138.1:0-8957 GCA_964488395.1 uncultured Burkholderiaceae bacterium
GAGAGCAATTCACGGATGCCGATTTCGTCATCGACCACGAGAATGTCGGCCATGGGGTGGTTCTCTCGCCGGCTAGGTCGCCACTGAACCGGGATTGTCCCCGGTTTTGGCAAGTTTCGTAAATAGCAAGGCAACCTGCGCACCCGTAATGGCGCTATCGGCTGCGCCGATATTGCCGATATCGATGCGCGCACCGTGCTCCTCGATGATCTTGCGCACGATCGCCAGACCCAGTCCGGTACCACGCGCCTTGGTGGGGACATAAGGCTCGAAGGCCCGCGCGGGCCTGGCCGGCGCAAAGCCCCCGCCGTTATCGCGCACCAGCATCCGGACCGCCTGGGTGCCGTCGGGCAGGCTGATCGACTCGGTGGCAATGATGACGAGCGGCTCGGCGACCCGCTCGGTCGCCTCGAGCGCATTACGCACCAGATTGTGAATCACCTGACGCAATTGCGGCGCATCGCCCATCAACGCGGGCAGCCCCGGGGCGAGCTGGACCTGCAGGGCGACCCGCTTACCGGTGTTGGCATAAAGACGCAACACATCGTCGACGAGCGCGTTCAAATCAAGCCGACGCAGGTTCGCCGAGGGCAGTCTGGCGTAGTCCCTAAACTCGTCCACCAGGTGCTTGAGGGCAGCCACCTGATCCACAATGGTCCGCACGCTCTTGCCGAGGAGCTCGGCCTCCGGCGCGGGCAACTTGTCCGCAAGCCGCATGACCAGGCGCTCGGCCGAAAGCTGGATCGGCGTCAGGGGGTTCTTGATTTCATGAGCCAGCCGCCGAGCCACCTCGGCCCAGGCCACCGACCGCTGCGCCGACAGGACCTCAGTGAGGTCGTCAAACACCACGACATAGCCCTGCCCCGGCAGCATCGAACCGCGTGCAAGGATGGTCTGATCGGCATCCCAACCGGGCTGGCGCTCCCCGATCACCCGCTCCGGCGGCAGCACGAACTGCCGCTGCCAGCTGGCCGTGCCACTGGCCTCGAGCTCGTTGAACGCGAGCCGGATCTCCTCGGCAATGCCCGCCAGGCGAGGCACGGTCTGGATCGGAGCGGGAAGGCTCCTCTCATGCGGCAGCCGCAGGATCGCGAGCGCGCCGGGATTGGCGAGAATCAGGTCCCAGCGGGCATCGAGTACGATCACGCCCGCGGTGAGATTGGACAGGATGCTGGAGAGCCTGGCTCGCGCCTGCTCAAGCGCCTCGCGATTGCGCTCGACCAGTTCCCGAGCCTCCTGGAGCTGACGGGTCATCCGGTTGAACGATTGGGTCAGCACCCCCAGCTCGTCGCGCCCCGAGTACGCCTTGACCGGACGAAAATCGCCTTCGGCAACGGCGCGCGTACCCGCGGCGAGCATCGACAGGGGTCCGGTCAGCCAGCCGGCGAGCAGAAACGCAGACGCGATCGCCGCAAACACGGTCAAGAGAAAGATCAGGGTCAAGGTCACCGCGAAAATCCGGTTCAGCCCCTCACGCGACAGGCTGAGCGCCTGGAGGTCACGCCGACCCTGTTCGACCGCTTCGAAGTGCTGCGCGAGCGATGCGGGCAACACGGCGATCAGTTGCAGGTAGGCGCCTTCGTCAAATGTCAGACCGGGCGCGTTGATGGGCACGATCACGCGCATCTGCATCGGGCTGCCCGCACCCGATCGGTCGGTTTCCGGGGTCTCGATTGCCGCGAAGGAGCGCACCTGACGAACCTGTCGAAGTGCTGCAGGCGACGGCAGGTCGGGCACGAGCAAGAGTCGGGCACCGACCGCGAGCAGCAGATTACGGCTGCCCGTAACGACCAACGCCTCCTGGACATCGAGCTGCTCGCGCAGGCGATCCAGATTCACGTACCAGCTCGAGGGCTGCGTATCGGCCAGCGCGTTGGCGATGGCTCTCGCCTTCTGGGTGAGTTCGGAGAGCTGAGTGTCCAGGCTCGCTCGACCCAGGCTCAAGCCCGAGTCGAGCGCCCGTTCGACCGGTACCGCAAACCAGGACTCGACCGAGCGACCGATGAACTGAAAGGACACCAGATAGATGAGTGCCACCGGGATCACGGTCATCAGAATGAAGGCGAGCGCGAGCCGGGCCATCAGGCGCGAACCGAACAGCCCGCGTCGATACCGATTGACGAGCCGGCGCATCAGCTCGCCCACCAGGGCGAAAAGCGCGATCGCGACGACGGAGGTGACCGCGAGCAGGCTCGGGTAGAAGCGCTCGAGCAGGCCGGTGCTGGCGCTCGCCCCGGCAAGCAGCACGAGCAGAACCACCGCGCAAGCGACGGCGCTGATCAGCGCAAAACGCAGCAGTCGCCCTATCGCGCGCTTGTCGGCGTCGGAATGAGGACCGGAAATCGTGTCCATTCAGCCTGAGGATAAAGGTCGCGATTGGTGAGGGCGTCGATCTGGACCGGCTTGGGAAGCTGACCCGAATCGAGCCGCAGCCGCACGCGCCCCTGGTAGCGGCCGGGCTCAAGATCGGCCGGCAGCTCGATGCGCCAGTTGCGCAGTTGCACGATCGGCGCCAGCGCCTCCCCGAGATCGCTGAAGCTTTGCGGCGGGCTCGACTCCGAACCCAGGCGATAGTCCCCGGTGAGGGGGTGATAGGCGAGCCGCCAGCTCATCGCGCGGGACAACAACTGCTGCGGCCACCAATACCAGCGCGGCCGGCGTAGCTCAAACTCGATGGTGAAATGAAGCGGGATCCCCCGACGCACGATCTCCTCGAGACGGGAGGTGAGCGGCGGCTCGAAATCGACACTCAACAACCACCCCATCCCATCCACGCTCGCCTCAAGCCGCGCCGCGGACGCGTCGTCGGCAAGCGCAGGCCGGGGCGCCGCCAGATGCGCCACCGATAGAAGAAACAGCGAAAACAGCAGCCGGACGATCAAGCGCGCTTTCCGATCAGGCAGTAGAAAAATCCATCATGGTCCCGGTTCGGCTCGGCGACCGGCAGCAAGTGCACGCCCGGGCCTACGCCCGACCTGGCCGGCTCGCAGAACACGCTCTCAGACGGCAAGGGCAGCAGCGGCAGCAAGGTCGCATCGGCTGTCGCCCGCAGGAACCGCTCGGCCACTGCTGGACCCTCGGCGTCAAAGACCGAACAGGTGATGAAAAGCAATGTACCACCCGGTCGCAGCAGCGGCCAAAGACCCTGCAGGATGCGGGTCTGCGCCGCAGCCTGTGTGGCCAGATCACCACGACGCCGCAGCCAGCGCGCCTCGGGTGCTCGCCGACCGATCCCGGAGGCGCTGCAGGGCGCATCGATCAACAGGTGGTCAAAGGCTCGTCCATCCCACCAGCGGCGAGGCTCAGCGGCATCACCCACGATCAACTCGGCTGACAGCCCCAGTCGTCGCAGGTTATCTCCCACCCGCTCAAGCCGGGGGGCGCTCGCATCGAGCGCGGTGAGCGACAGGTCGTGGCACTCGAGGAGGTGGGCGGTCTTGCCCCCGGGCGCGGCGCAGGCATCGAGGACGCGATCCGAGGCTCTGACCGGCAACAGCTGTGCGGCCCACTGAGCACCCGCGTCCTGCACCGAGACCCAGCCCTCGGCCCACCCCGGCAGGCGATCGACCTCGCAGGCGGGGCTCACCGCGACCGCCGCCTCGCCGAGACGGCGGGCCGAAAAACCGGCTTGTTCGAGCCGCGCCAGATAGGTCGTCGTTGACACCCGGCGCCGATTGACTCGCAGGGTGAAGGGCGGTGCCTGATTGGCGGTTGAGAGAAGCTGCTGCCAATGTGCAGGATGATCGCGTTGCAACTGTTCGATCCACCAGTCGGGATGGTTCCATCGCGCCTGGGCAATGCGTGTTGCCCGTTCGATGAGCGGTTCACGCTCGCGCAGGAATCGCCGCAGGGTCGCATTGAGAAAGCCCGCGGCACCCAGCGTCACGGGATCGAGTCGCGCGGCCTCGACCGCCTGATCGACGATCACGCCCGGATGGCGAAGGGGCTCGATCAACTGGGAGAGGGCGAGCTGCTGTAAGACGGCGAGCCGCGGACCCGGCTCGCGGGCATTGAGCGCGCCAGAAAGCGCTTGGGTCAGGCCGCGAACCCGTGTGGCGTGATAGCACATATCACGCACCGGCGCGCGCGAGTCAGCAGGCAGTCGAGCGAGCCGGGTTCCCTCCGCGCAGAGCGCCCGATCCAGATGCTCGCCTGCGTGCACCGCTTCAAGGACCTCGGCCCCGGCAGCGAGTTCGGCGGCCAGCGCGGCGCGAACGGTCTCTCGGATCATCACGGTCGGGTCGCCAGGCGCTGAGGGTGCGTTCAGGCGAGCCGCTCGCCCACGGCGACCGGACAGCCTCGCAGCCACTCGTCGGCGCGCTGACGGCGCCCCCCCGGGCGCTGGAGCTCCTCGATGTCGAGGACGCCCTCGCCACAGGCCACGCGCAAGCCCTCGGCCGTCACCTCGATCAGGGTGCCCGGGGTCTCCTGGTGAGCCACGGCACGGGCTCGTGCGGACCACACCTTCAAGGGCAACTCCGGATCACGCATCAGGCGGGTCCGGGTGCCCGGCACCGGGTCAAAGGCACGGATTCGATGCGCCAATTCAGTCGCTGGACGGGCCCAATCCAGCCATTCGTCAGCCCGTTCGATGCGGGTCGCATAGGTGGCACCTTCGGCGGGTTGCGGTTGCGCCTGAAGCATCCCCCGGGCGAGCCGATCGAGCGCCTCGACGAGCAGCTGCGCGCCCAGTTCGGCTAAGCGATCGTGCAGTTGGCCGCCCGTCTCGGACTCACCGATCGGCAAGCTCCGAGCCAGCAGCATCGGACCGGTATCGAGTCCGGCATCCATCTGCATGATCGTAATGCCCGTTTCCCGGTCACCGGCCTCGATCGCGCGATGAATCGGCGCAGCGCCGCGCCAGCGCGGCAGGAGCGAGGCATGGACGTTCACGCAGCCCAGGCGCGGAATGGCGAGGACCGCTGGCGGCAGGATCAGTCCGTAGGCCGCAACAACCATCAGGTCGGCCTCCAGGGCGGCGATCGAGGCCTGAGCGACCGAATCCTTCAAGCTGACCGGTTGCAGCACCGGCAAGCCCAGCGCGAGAGCCTCTCGCTTGACGGGCGGGGCGATCAGCCTTTGACCACGGCCTGCCGGCTGGTCCGGGCGACAAAGCACGGCAAGCAGGCGATGGCGGGTGGTGGCGAGCGCGCCGAGCATCCGGGCGGCGAATTCAGGCGTGCCGGCAAAGATCAGCCGCAGGGGTGCTTCAGACATCAGAGGTTCCGCAGGCCATGGCGTTGCGGCCGCCCGGGCCTTTGGTGAGGGCCCTCCGGGTGGCGGCACCACCGCCCCGCCTCAGGCGGGTTCACGATCGAGTTTCTGCAGCTTGGCGCGAATGCGGGTCTGCTTGAGCCGCGACAGATGCTGAACAAAGACTTTGCCGTCGAGGTGGTCGATCTCGTGCTGGAGACAGACGGCCAGCAAACCCTCGGCCTCGAGGGTGAACGGTTCGCCCCGGCGGTCGAGTGCTCGCACCGTCACGCGGGCTGGCCGCTCGACTTCCTCGAAGACCCCGGGAACCGACAGACAACCCTCCTCGTAGGCGCCCAGCTCAATGGATCGGTCGACCAGCTCTGGGTTGATGAAGACCTGCAACTGATCTCGCGTCTCCGAGAGGTCGATCACGATCACGCGCCGGTGCACATCGATCTGGGTGGCAGCGAGCCCGATGCCCGGTGCGTCATACACCGTCTCGGCCATGTCGTCGATCAGGCGACGCACGTCGTCGTCGACGAACGACACCGGCAGCGCTCGCTGGGCGAGCCGAGCATCGGGATAGCGGAGGATGGTTCGAATGGTCATCCGTCAATGCTACCGAAACGAGCGGCCCGCCGGCAAGGCGGGGGCTGCCGCAGCGGCGGGCGAACCAGGTCCGCGCAGAGCACCGTCACCCCAGCCCAAGGGCTGACCCATCCGATCGACGGCCCGAGCCCGCCCTCGCTTCGGCTCGCTTAAGGTGATCCGGTCGCCCTTTCGCTGACCGATGATGAACCCACCCCTTCAAGACCCCTACCACCTGCATTTCTGGCATACGCTTGGCCTTACGCCAGGCCTGAGCGTGCGGCAGGCCAGAGCCCTTGCCGACGCGGCCGGCGGGCTGCGTGATCTGAGGTCGATGGCGACTTGGCTTGCCGAGCGCGACCCTGCGCTTTCGCATCGTCTGCTGGACCCGTCGGTCGAGACGAGCCGGCAGCTCGAGGCGTCATGGCGTTGGGCAAGCGCACCGTCTCACCATCTGATCAGCATCGACCATCCCTGCTATCCCGAGCCGCTGGCGCAGCTCGCCGACGCGCCCCTCGTCCTCTATGTCGACGGCGACCCGAGGGCCCTGGTCGCAGCGAACCTGGCCATCGTGGGTAGCCGCAATGCCTCTCGCGACGGCATCGACCTCGCCCGCTCGATTGCGCGCGAGATCGCCGGTCAGGGTTGGTGCATCGCGAGTGGACTGGCGAGCGGAATTGACGTGGCGGCGCATCTCGGTGCGCTGGACGGCGGTGGATGGACGGTTGCGGTGATCGGCACCGGCATCGATCGGTGCTACCCAGAGCGTCATCAGCGGGTCGCGCGGCAGGTGGCCGAACACGGTGCGGTGGTGTCGGAGCTGCCGCTGGGGTCCCCGCCGCTTGCACACCATTTTCCGATGCGAAACCGCCTGATCGCTGGGCTGGCCAAAGGCGTCCTGGTCGTTCAGGCGGCCCGACGCTCGGGCTCGCTCATCACCGCCCGGCTCGCGCTCGACTATGGCCGAGAGGTGATGGCCGTTCCGGGCTCGGTACACACGCCGCTGCACAAGGGCTGTCATCACCTGATTCGGGAGGGTGCACTTCTCGTCCAGACTGGCGCCGAGGTTCTCGAGGCCCTTGGGGGTTCGATCGACCGGGGGCGGGCGGCTTCGGCATCGGTCCAGCAGACCTCGATGGCAGCCGACTGCCCGGGCTTGGGAGCGGCCCATCGCGGAGCGCTCACCACTGACGAAGGCGCAAGCGATGAGGCCAGCGAGCGCCTTCTGCAAGCGCTGGGCTGGAGCCCCGTTGCGATCGACGGCCTCGAAACCTCGAACCTGCACGAGCTTGCCGAATTACCCAGGCGCCTTCTTGAACTGGAGCTCGCCGGTCGGGTGGTTCGCCTGACCGACGGGCGGCTGCAACGAGTCCGATGAGCGGGCCGAGTCGATCGGCGCCACAAGGGCGTCGGCTTGCACCACCTTGGGGTGGCCCGTATGATGAATCGCCCCTGAACGGCGACAGTCCCCCTCGAGGGGACGGCCCGGCGCCCCCAATAACCGCACTCCGAGTCCCGATGAGCAAGGCCCTGATCATTGCCGAAAAACCTTCCGTGGCCGCCGACATCTCGCGCGCGCTCGGTGGCTTCACACGCGAGGGAGACTACTTCGAGAGCGACCAGTATGTCCTGTCATCGGCGATCGGGCACCTGGTCGAGATCGCCGCTCCGGAAGCCTTTGAAGTCAAGCGTGGCAAATGGTCCTTCGCCAACCTGCCCGTGATCCCACCGCATTTCGAACTCAATCCGATCGACCGTAGCGCCGACCGGCTGAAACTGCTCACCCGCCTGATCCGCCGCAAGGATGTCGATCGGCTGATCAATGCGTGCGACGCCGGCCGCGAGGGCGAGCTGATCTTTCGCCTCATCGTTCAGCACGCCAAGGCGCGCCAGCCGATCCAACGGCTGTGGCTGCAATCAATGACCCCTGCGGCCATTCGCGACGCCTTCGCCCACCTGCGCGATGACCAGGAGCTCCTGCCGCTGGCCGATGCGGCGCGCTGCCGCTCCGAGGCCGATTGGTTGGTCGGCATCAACGGCACGCGGGCAATGACGGCGTTCAATTCTCGCGATGGCGGTTTTTACCTGACCACGGTGGGGCGCGTTCAGACGCCCACGCTCGCGATCGTGGTCGAGCGCGAGGAGCGGATCCGCGCCCATGTGTCGCGTGAGTATTTCGAAATCAAGGCGCAGTTCGCCGCCGCGGCCGGTCAGTACGAGGGCCGTTGGTTCGACCCGGCTTTTCGCAAGTCCGAGACCGATCCCGAGGCACGAGCCGAAAGGCTCTGGGCCCGTGGGACGGCCGATTCCATTGCCGCGGACTGCACCGGCGGTCAAGGCACAGTGACCGAGGAGTCGCAGCCGCGATCACAGATCGCCCCGGCACTGTTTGACCTGACGTCGTTGCAGCGTGAGGCCAACGGGCGCTTCGGCTTTTCAGCGAAGACGACGCTGTCGATCGCGCAGGCGCTCTATGAGCGGCATAAGGTTCTCACCTACCCACGAACCGACTCGCGTGCGCTTCCCGAGGACTACCTCAAGGTGGCCCGCGACACCGTCGAGGTGCTCGGCGAGCTTTCGACCTACCAGGGGTTTTCCGCCCAAATCCTGAAATCCGACTGGGTACGACCCAACCGCCGCGTGTTCGATAACAGCAAGGTGAGTGATCACTTTGCCATCATTCCGACCCTGCAGACGCCCCGTGCGCTTTCGGAGGCCGAGCAGCGGATTTACGATCTCGTGGTCCGGCGTTTTCTCGCGGTCTTTTTTCCCGCCGCCGAATCCCTGGTGACGACTCGGATCACCCGGGTGGGTGAGCATCATTTCAAGACCGAGGGTCGGGTGTTGGTCAAGCCCGGCTGGCAAGAGATCTACGGGCGCGAGAGCAGCGACGACACGCTGGTGCCGGTTGAGCCTGACGAGCGGGTTCAAGTCGCTGCGCTCTCGGTCAACGCGCTCTCCACCCGACCCCCGGCGCGCTACAACGAGGCCACGCTGCTGTCGGCCATGGAAGGCGCCGGCAAACTCGTCGAAGACGACGAACTGCGCGCGGCGATGGGAGAAAAGGGGTTAGGCACGCCAGCCACCCGAGCCGCCATCATCGAAGGCCTGATCGCCGAGAACTACCTGCTGCGCGAGGCCAAGGACCTGATCCCGACCACCAAGGCTTTTCA
>CAZAVT010000139.1:0-8904 GCA_964488395.1 uncultured Burkholderiaceae bacterium
GATATCCGCCTCAACGGGTCGTGAAACCGGTGGGTCAGGAACCCGCTGGCCGTCAGCCGCTGCAGGATGGGCTCCAGCTCTATCGCCTTGCCGGGCATGTGGGCGTGGGTTAGCAGCACGTCCACGTCACCGCAGTCAGCCTTGCCCCGCGCCGGCGGCGATCGAATATCAGCACGTCGAGCGACTCTTCGAGCCGTCGGACTTGATAGGTCAAGGCCGAGGGGACTCGGCCCAGCTCGCGCGCAGCCGCGCCGAAGCTGCCCCGGCGGGCGATCAGATCGAGGAGTGCCACCGCTTCGAGAGACAGGTTCATCATTCAAAAAATTTGAATAAAGCATACGAATCTTACAGCGCCTCGTCGACCAGGAATCGGCCAGACTCCGCTCTCATCCAAATTTAAGGTGTCCTCATGATCGAAATCCGCCGCAGCGACGAGCGCGGCTATGCCGACCATGGATGGCTACAGTCCAGGCACAGCTTCTCGTTCGCCTCCTATCACGACCCCCGTCATCAGGAGTTTGGCCCGTTGCGGGTGATCAATGAGGACTGGATCGCGCCAGGGTCCGGCTTTGGTATGCATGGACATCGCGACATGGAGATTCTTACCTACGTGCTCGACGGCGGGATCACTCATCGCGACAGCATGGGCAACGGCTCGGTGATCCGACCCGGCTGCGTTCAGCGCATGAGTGCGGGCACCGGGGTCATGCACTCGGAGCATAACCGCGAGGCCGTTCAGACCCACATGCTGCAGATCTGGATCACGCCGGCTCGGCTTGGCGGCGCTCCGAGCTACGAGGAGCGAGCGCTTGACGCCAACGCGATGCGAGGCGGATTTCTCAAGGTCGCTGCTGCCGATGGCGCCGGCGGTGCGGTCCGTATCGACCAGGACGCTGTGCTCTGGGCAGGGCGCTTTGAATCCGGGCAGGGCGCGAGTCTTGAATTTGCGCCTAGGCGCCGCATCTATGCTCATCTTGCTCGCGGTACGGCACAGGTCAATGGTGTCGCGCTCGCGGCGGGCGATGCGCTCAAGATGATTGGTCAGTCGCGCCTCAGCGTGGCTGAGGCCCAGTCGGCTGAGCTGCTGGTTTTCGATCTACCCTGAGTGCTTTCCTGGGCGACCTTTCGGTCAATGTCTGCCCCGTTTATTGAATGAGGAGTTTTTGATGTCCAAGATTGTCATTGCCTTCCACTCTGGCTACGGCCACACTCGGGTGATCGCCGAGGCGCTCGCCCGCGGCGCTGGCGAGCTTGCCGGTTCGCAGGTTACGAGCATCGATGTCGCAGTGATCGACGACGCAGGCTGGTCAGCGCTTGCCGATGCCGACGCCATCGTATTCGGCGCGCCGACTTACATGGGCGGGGCATCGGGGGTGTTCAAGACCTTCGCCGACGCAAGCTCCAAGGTCTGGTTCACGCAGGGCTGGAAGAACAAGATTGCGGGCGGTTTCACCTGTTCGCTCGCGATGAGTGGGGACAAGTACTCGACCCTGATGTATTTCGTGACCCTTGCCATGCAGCATGGGATGGTCTGGGTCGGGACCGGCATGATGCCGGCTGCAGTCCAGGGGGCGCCCGACCAGATCAATCGCATCGGATCGGCGATCGGCGTCATGGCGCAGGCCGATAATGTGCCCGCTGATCAGAGTCCTCCGTCTGGCGATATCGAGACGGCCCGGCTGTATGGGCGCAGGATCGCTGAGTTCGCCGCGATGCGCAGCGCCGCCGCCTGAGTCCCATCGCCTGCGTTCCAGGGCCTGGCGGGCGCTCCGCAAGGCCCTGGATCCAACGCTCTCAAGGCGTGGCAGGCGCTGATCGGTGACCTAGTGCGTCGGGGCGGGCCGAGCAGAGATGCCGGGCCAGCTCGGCAAATCCTGCACCGTACGAGGCCTCGGTCAGGTAGCGAGGCAACGATGTCATCCGATCGACGTGTTGGATCAGATTGGCGACTCCGACCGAGTGCCGAAATGAGGCGAAGAGCGGCGCATCGTTGGGCGCGTCACCGATCGCGGCCCAGTGAGCCTGCGCAAGCTCGGGCTCGAGGCCCCAGTGCTCGCACAGCAGGCGCATCGCGCTTGTTGCCTTGTCAAAGCGCCCGAACCATCCATTTACGTGAATGCTGCTCGGTTGGGCCTGCATGCCTTCCTCCTGCAGGATGCTGACGATCTGCCCGATCTCCGCGCTCGATAGTCGCGGTATCGCCTCAGCGATATCGATCGCCAGATCGACCCGACGATAGGGCTGGTCGCCAGCGAGTCGGGCACGCGGGACCGCTGTAAGCACTCGTTGAGCGATTCGATCACGTTGTCTAGCGGTTGCCTCGCGTTCGGCCTCGGTCTGCATCGAGATCGTTCGGACGGCCCCTGCCTCGCGGATCATGCAAAAGGCGCCGGTCTCGCCGATCACCGCCGCGACCGGCCACAGCCGCACGATCAGGTCACACCAGCCCGCGCTTCGGCCGGTGACCGGGACCACCTTAACACCCGCTTCGCTCAGGCGTTCCAATGCAGCAAAGGCTTCGGCGCTCAGTCTGCCGTTGGTGGTGAGCGTGTCGTCAAGATCGGTGAAGAGGCCCTCGATGCTCGCTGCGGGCAGTTCCTGCAGGGGTAGAAATCGACGCGTTGTCATGCTCGGGCCGTCCCGGAGTCAGTCACCGGACGAGCCCTTAGCAGCTCGTTCGCGCAAAGGGCAAGCACAATCACTGCGCCGCCTTGCAGCGTGCTCACGGGAGTGACTTCGCCCGCGCCGAGCCAGACCCAGAGCGGCCCGAGTACCACCTCGAGCAGGCCGATCAGCGAGATCTCGTGGGGCTTGAGCTGGCGGGCTGCCTGAACCATCAGCCAGCAAGGCAGCGCCAGCTGAAACGCGCCGAGTGCGAAGAGGATCAACAGGTCTTTCGCAGGGGGCGGTGGCGAGATTGGTGCGAAAAAGGGTAACAAGACAAGGCTTGAGATAAGAGCACCCGTGCCGACGGCGGGCGCCAGATCGAACGACGCGCCCAGACGCCGGATCATCACCAGGTTGGTCGAGGTCGCGAGTGGCACGGCAGCGGCGACCAGCAAGCCGGTCAGCCCGTCACCGGAGAGCGCGGCCTTTAGCATCCACCAGAGTCCGAGCCCCGCTGTCGCGATGACCGCCCAGGTTGTCGGCCCGATTCGCTCCCCCAAGATGATTCGGCCCAGGATCGCCGACAGGAGCGGTGAAAGGCCCACCATCAGCAGCGTATTGGCAACGCTGGTGAGCATCAACGCCAGCATGAAGCAAGAGAAGATCACGGCCCACAGGACGCTCGAGGCAAGCCCGGCCCAGCCCATCGCCGTGAGTGCCTCGAGCGCGTGACGTCGCCGCTCCAGGAACACGATGAGGCCGATCGTGAGTGCGCAGAAGAAGCTCCGCCAGAAGGTCGTTTCGATGGGCCCTGAGGCTTCGAGCAGGCGCGACAACAGGCCGGCGCTGCTCCAAAGAAGCGCACAAACGACCAGCAGGAGCGCAGCAGCGCCGCGGCTGGCGGGCCAGCGGTGAGGAGCGATCGACATTAGAGCAGCCAGTCCGGCGCTTGGTGCCGGTGAGTGGGGTGGCGAGCGACCGGGCGGACCGGATCGGGGGCAGGTAGAATTTTACCGATGAGCGGCCTCCAGTTCGTGCATTTGCGGGTGCACACCGAGTTTTCGATCAGCGATTCGATCGTACGGATCGACGCGCTGGTGGACGCGGCCCGCGCGGACTCACAGCCTGCTCTGGCGATCACTGATCTTGCCAATTTGTTCGGCTGGATCCGTTTCTACAAGGCTGCTCGTGCGGCGGGCATCAAGCCGATCGTCGGGGTTGACGCCTGGTTGACCAACGAACTCGACCGAGATCGTCCCTTTCGACTGTTATTGCTCGCGCGCGACCCGACGGGCTATCTCAGGCTCTGCGAGCTCCTCAGCAGAGCCTGGCTCGACAATGAGTATCGCGGGCGGGGCGAGCTGCGTGCGAGCTGGTTTGACGAGCCGGCGAGCGATGGCGCACTGGCAGGTGCCGGGCTGATCGCGCTCTCCGGCGCTCAGGCAGGCGATGTCGGTCAGGCGCTCCTCTCAGGTCAGGAGGCCCTGGCCGCGCAATGCGCGCAGGCCTGGGCAAGGCGTTTCCCCGGGGCCTATTACCTCGAGGTGCAGCGCACTGATCTCCCCGAGAGCCACGCGCAGACCATCGCTGCCGCCCACCTCGCCGCCCGGCTGCAGCTGCCGCTCGCCGCGACTCAGCCGGTACAGTATCTGAAACCGGACGAGTTCATGGCTCACGAAGCTCGGGTCTGTATCGCCGAGGGCGAGATTCTTGCCAATCCTCGTCGGATCCGGCGCTTCGGTCGCGAGCAGCATTTTCGTCGCCAGCAAGAGATGGCCGAACTGTTCGCCGATCTGCCGTCTGCGCTGACCAACACCGTAGAGATCGCCCGTCGTTGCACGGTGCCGATGACGCTCGGTAAGCCTCGCCTGCCTCACTTTCCCGTTCCCGAGGGGACGACGACCGAGGGTTACCTGCGGCAGCTGGCGCTTGCCGGACTCGAGCGCCGTCTGGGTGTGGCCGGACAGCCCATGGAGGCCCTCGACGAGGCGCTGCGTCAGAAGCTCACGAGCTATCGCGCGCGCCTGGACTACGAGTGCGACACCATTGTGCAGATGGGCTTCCCAGGGTACTTCCTGATCGTTGCCGATTTCATCAACTGGGCCAAGCGCAACGATGTGCCGGTCGGGCCGGGCCGGGGTTCCGGGGCCGGTTCACTGGTGGCCTGGGCGCTGGGGATCACCGATCTTGATCCGATCCCTTACGCACTACTTTTCGAACGCTTTCTCAATCCCGAACGCGTGTCGATGCCGGACTTCGATATCGACTTCTGCCAGGACCGGCGGCACCTGGTGATCGAGTACGTCAAGCAGAAATACGGCGAGCACGCGGTCTCACAGATCGCGACCTTCGGTACGATGGCCTCCAAAGCGGTGATTCGGGATGCGGGCCGAGTCCTCGACATCGGTTACAACTTCTGCGACCAGCTTTCCAAGCTGATCCCGGTGGTGCAGAACAAGCCACTCTCGCTCGCCAAGGCTCGCGAGGCCGAACCGCTGCTTGCCGAGCGCGAAAAGGCTGAGGACGAGGTCCGTGAGCTCCTCGCACTTGCCGAGCCGCTCGAGGACCTGACGCGAAACGTCGGCATGCACGCGGGTGGCGTACTGATCGCGCCCGGCCGGCTGACGGACCTCTGTCCGCTTTACCGCCAGCCCGGTGCAGAAAGTGGCGTCGTCAGCCAGTTCGACAAGGACGACGTCGAGGCGGTGGGCCTGGTCAAGTTCGACTTTCTGGGGCTTCGCAACCTGACCATCATCCGGATGGCGCAGGACTTCATCAACGCCCGCCATCCCGGACTTGGACTCGATCTCGGCAGCCTAACCTTCACCGATCCGGCGGCCTACCAGGTGCTCAAGGAGGCCAATACCACCGCTGTGTTCCAGCTGGAAAGCGATGGTATGAAAAAGCTCCTCAAGAAGCTCCAGCCGGACCGCTTCGAGGACATCATCGCGGTGCTCGCGCTCTATCGACCCGGCCCGCTCAACTCTGGCATGGTGGATGACTTCATCCTGCGCAAGAAGGGTCAGCAGTCGATCGACTACTTTCATCCTGATCTCAAGGCCTGCCTCGAACCGACCTATGGTGTGATCGTCTACCAGGAACAGGTCATGCAGATCTCGCAGACCATCGGCGGTTATACGCTCGGTGGCGCGGACTTGCTGCGGCGCGCGATGGGCAAGAAAAAGCCCGAGGAAATGGCGCAACATCGCGGGCTTTTCGTGGATGGGGCGCGGGAGAAAGGCTATCCGGTCGAGCTCGCCAACAAGCTCTTTGACCTGATGGCGATGTTTGCCGAATACGGCTTCAACAAGTCACACACCGCTGCCTACGCGGTGGTCACGTACCAGACCGCCTGGCTAAAAGCGCATTATCCCGCAGAGTTCATGGCGGCGACCTTGTCGTCGGACATGGACGACACGGACAAGGTGCAGCTTTTTGTTGCCGACGCCCAGCACAATGGCGTCACTGTGCTCGGCCCCGACATCAATGCCTCGGGCTACCGGTTTGAGCCGGTTGGCGCGCGCGAGATCCGATACGGTCTTGGCGCGGTCAAGGGCACTGGGCAGGCTGCGGTCGACAACATCATCGCCGCACGGCGCGCGGGTCCCTTTCGGGATCTGTTCGATTTCTGTGATCGCATCGATCGACGCATCGTCAACCGGCGCACGGTCGAGGCGCTGGTGCGGGCAGGGGCCTTCGACAGCATCGACCCGGATCGGGCTCGCCTGCTCGCCAATACCGGTCAGGCGATTGAGGCCGCTGAGGCGCGCGCCGCGTCGGCTTCACAGGCCAATCTGTTCGGCGATGCCGATGGTGCCGATGCCCTCGCGCCTGTCTGGATCGAAGTGCCGGCCTGGAGCGAGCGGCAGCGACTGCAGGAGGAACGCACCGCGCTTGGATTTTTCCTGAGCGGTCACCTGTTCAGCGCCTGGGAGACCGAGGTTCGCCGCTTTGTCCGGACCCGGCTTGCGGACCTGCAGCCTGCGCAGACGCCGGTCTGGATGGCGGGCGTGATTGCGGCCCAGCGCACCCAGATGACCCGGCGAGGCAAGATGCTGTTCGTGACACTCGACGATGGTACGGCCCGGGTCGATATTGCGGTGTACCGCGAGCTTCATGAAGCGGCACGTCGGCAGCTTCGCGACGATGAACTCCTTGTCGTTCTGGGCAAAGTCCAGAAGGACGACTATTCCGGTGGGCATCGAGTGACTGCCGAGCGGCTCCTCGACCTGCCTGCGGCCCGACAGGAGTTTGGCCGTCGATTGCTGATCCGCTTGAATGGTCATGCCGAGGCCGAGGCGCTGCGGCTTGCCATCGCGCCCTTTGCATCCGGCCCGGTGACCGCCCGACCCGTCGAGCCGGTCGGTGAGCCAGCCCGCCTGCCCGTGCGGATCGAATATGGCAACGCGCAGGCGCGTTGCGCGATCGAACTGGGCGAGGCCTGGCGCGTCAGGCCGGAGGATGACTTAATCGTGGCGATCAGCGAGCGCCTGAGGCCGCTCGCTGTGAGCGTCGAGTACTGAACGGCGCGCCGTGTCGGCCAGCTCGCTCCAAACCTATGCGAGGTTGCTGCGCTACGTCAGGCCCTACTGGAAGGGCTTCGTGGTCGCCATCGTGGCGATGGTGGTTGCAGCGGCGACCGAACCCCTCTTCGCCAGTCTGATGAAGCCCCTCCTCGATCGTGGTTTTGTCGATCGTGAGCCCTTTCCCCTGTGGGTCGTTCCAAGCGCGATCATGGGCATCTTCCTCGCCAGAGGGCTCGCGAGTTACTGCGGCGCCTACGCGCTCGCCTGGGTGTCGGCCAACGTGCTGGTCGATGTGCGTCGCGAGATGTTCGCTCATCTTCTGAGACTGCCGGCGAGCGAGTTCGAGCGTGAAGCCTCTGGCGTGCTGATCTCACGTCTGGTGTTCGAGGTCAACAGCGTCACTGATGCAGCAGCTCAGGTAATCACGATCCTGGTGCGCGATACGCTGGTGGTGGTGGGGCTCATCGCCTGGCTGCTGATCCTCAACTGGCAACTGGCGCTGGTCTGTTTCGTACTGATGCCGGTGATGGCGGTGATCGTGGCCCTGTTCAGTCGAAGGATGCGTCGGCTCAACCGGGGCAACCTGGAGGAGACGGCCGAGCTCACCCGGGTTGTCGAGGAGGCGGTTCATGGTCACAAGGTGATCCGGGTGTTCGATGCCTACGGACGTGCCGAACAGCGGTTCTCGGACACCTCGCGCCGGCTTCGTCGTGTGGCGATCCGGATCCTGAGCGCGGCAGCGGCCGCTCAGCCGGTGACCCAGCTCTGTGCAGCCGCAGCGGTCGCCGTGGTGGTGACAGTGGGTGTGGCTCAGGGGACCGACCAGCAGACCACCGTCGGGGGGTTCGTGTCGTTTCTGACCGCGATGCTGATGCTGTTGCCTCCGCTCAAGCACCTGGTCGGCTTGAACGCGCCGATTCAGCGAGGTCTCGCGTCAGCCGAAAAGGTTTTCGAGTTGCTGGATCGCCCGCGTGAGGCCGACACCGGCCGGCTCACCTTGGGTCGCGCCCGCGGCGAGCTCGAGTTCGAGGCGGTCCGTCTGCGGCATCCCGGCGCTGCCGCGGACACGCTCGCTGCGATTAGCTTCAAGCTCGCGCCGGGCGAGGTGCTCGCGCTGGTCGGACCCTCGGGCGGTGGCAAGACCAGCCTCATGAATCTCATTCCCCGGTTCATGGCACCGGACTCCGGTCGGATCCTGATCGACGGACAGCCGATCGAGCATCTCACTCTCGCGAGCTTGCGCTCTCAGATCGCGTTGGTCTCACAGGAGACCGTCCTCTTCAACGGCAGCATCCGCGCCAACCTCGCTGTTGCCCTTGCGCGCGAACCCGTTGAAGCGCTCGGTGGTTGCCTTGAGCGTCGCGGGATCGACCCCGATTTCCTTGGCGAGACCTTCGATCGTTGGCGCGGTCTTGAGGAAGCCGGAGCTGAACCACTCGTCCGGCTTCTTCGATCCGGGCATCGAGTCGGCCATCATGTGATAGCGCTTGAACTGGCTGTCCATGATCACCCAGCTCGGCACGGCGGGCACGGTCTTGTGCCTCTCCAGCATCGACTGGCAGAACAGCATGTAGGAGCCGCCCTCGCTCATGTAGCGCACGCCCGTCTGGTCGACCATGAAGGCATGTGGCTTGGCGAGCTGCATCTGTGCGCCGACCGGACCGCCGGTAGGCGACATGAACATCTGGTTGCCCACCATCTCCTCCATTTGGCCCATGGCCGCGCCGATGCGCATCAGTTCCTTGTGCATGTCGCCGGTGTCGCCCTCGCC
>CAZAVT010000140.1:0-8897 GCA_964488395.1 uncultured Burkholderiaceae bacterium
TTGGTCGGGTGTAAAGGCCTTCAGGCCGACAATGGCCTTGATTCTAGGCGATCGCAAGCCGTTGCCAGGGCAGGGGCGTTCTCGAGGCGCCGAAGCGCCGATCCGATCCCTTAAGATGCTCGATCGATCGAACCCATCGACGGCGCGCGCAGGCCCGTTCTGGTTTGGCTGCACGGCGGTGCCTTCTGGACCGGTGCGGGGTCCCTGCCCTGGTACTCTGGCGTGCCGCTGTCGCGTCACGGTGATGTCGTCGTGGTCGGGGTCAATTACCGGCTGGGCGCACTGGGATTCATGAGCCTGCCGGGCGTAAGCCCGCCCAACCTGGGCCTGCTCGACCAGTTTGCAGCATTGCGCTGGGTGTCGGAGGAAATCGCGGCCTTCGGTGGTGACCCGGACAACATCACCCTGGTCGGCCAATCGGCTGGGGGCCTGTCGATCCTCGCGATGCTGGCCCAGCCCGAGGCGAATCGCCGCTTCCGACGCGCGATCATCCAGAGCGCGCCATTTGGCCGGATGCTGCGCCCGCTCGAAATGGCCAACCGTATCGGCGAGTCGGTCGGCCAGGCGCTCGGCATCACCGACCCAGCACAGTGGCGAGAGGTCAGCGCCCAGCAGATCAATGCGGCGCAACTCAGCGCAGCGCGCCAGCTCGCGAGCTTCGCATCGACGACACCACCGTTCATCCCGGTCTGTGACCACGAGCTCCTGGGCGACGAGGTCATCGGCGCCGCTCTGGCCGGCGCCCTCGAGAAGGACCTGATGATCGGCTACACCCGCGATGAGTCCGCCGCCTTCTTCGCGATGGACGAGAACATCGCCAAGGCCTCGCCGGAGCAGATTCGCCAGGTGTTTGCGAGGCTTTTCGGGGCGGCCGCAGAGCCAGCGATAGCCGAATATCGAGAGCGCGCCCGACTGCCCGGCGCGGCGGGCCTGATCGGCGAACTGATGGGCGATGCGTCCTTCGGCGCGGGTCTGTTCGACTTCGCCGCGAGACTCAACGATTTGGGTCGACCAGCACACGTGTTCCGATTCGACTGGATGGCACCCGATAACCGCTTTGGCGCCTGCCACTGTATCGAGTTGCCCTTCATGTTCGACACCCTGCCCGCCTGGCGGGCGCCGATGCTGTCAGGCGGCGACCCGGCGGAGATGAGCGCGCTCGCAGCGACGATGCGAGATGCATGGATTGCCTTCGCAAGAAGCGGCAATCCGGTGCACCCACGCCTGCCAGAGTGGCCTCGCCATGGCAAGGGGCTCGAAACCCTCTTGTTCGACCGACAATGCCGGGTCGCCCATGACCCGGCGGGCCGTCGCCGTTGGAGGTACTGGCCTTGAGCGCTACGGCAAGCGCGGCCAGGCAGAGCCCGGCCATCGTCCTGGACTCGGTCCGATTGTCGTTCGGCCAGGAAACGATCTACGACTCGCTCGATTTCAGCGTCGCGCGTGGAGAGTTCGTCTGCTTGCTGGGTCCTTCGGGTTGCGGGAAATCGACGTCGTTGCGGCTGATCGGTGACCTGCTGGCCCCTCAAGCGGGAACGGTGAGCGTCGGTGGCCGCTCGCCCAGCGACGCGTGGCGCGAGGTCGCCTTTGTTTTCCAGTCGCCGCGCCTCGCACCCTGGCGTGACGCGCTCGCCAATGTGCTCCTCGGCGTCGAACTGCGCATGGGTCGTCTGGAAGCCCGTCGACGTGAGGCCCGAGCCCACGAGTTGCTCGCACTCGTGGGCCTCTCCAACTCGGCGCACAAGTACCCGTCGATGCTCTCCGGCGGTGAGCGGCAGCGGGTGGCGATCGCCCGGGCGCTCGCGGTCGACCCCGACATCGTGTTGATGGATGAGCCTTTTTCAGCGCTGGACCCCAACACCAGGCGGCGGATGCGCGCCGAGATCGAAAGGATCTGGCAGCAGACGGGCCGAACGATTCTCTTCGTCACTCACGATATCGAAGAGGCGATGGTGCTGGCGGACCGGATCGTGCTTCTTTCCAACAAACCGACCCGGGTGCTGGAGAGCATCGAGGTGACGGCGGCCCGCCCCCGCAACCCTTCAACCGACCCGGGCCTGCAGGCCCTTCGTGAACAACTGACCCGGCGCTTCCAATCCCTCGAACCCCCATCAACCTCGGAGGACGACGCATGACGCGACGCAGACAATTCCTCGCCGCCACTGCGGCCAGTGCATCGGCGGTGCTCGCCGCTCGGCCAATTGCCGCACAGGCTCGACAGAAGATCCGCTATGCCTATCTGCTCGACCCCGCCTACGACGCAGTCGTCTGGGCGATGAGAGAAGGCAAGGTGAAGTCCGACTTGATCGAGGTCGAGGCAACCGGCATGCTGATTCCGCAATTGCTGCAGGCCACCTCGACCAAGCAGTTCGATGTGGTGATGACCGCGGTGATCGGGCTGCCCGCCGCTCAGGCACGAGGTCTCGAACTGCGGATCCTGTCGGCCGCCCTGCAAGGCTCGCGCAACGGCGAAGGCGGTGGCGTCTGGGTGCGCAAAGACAGCGCGATCCGCGACGGAGCGGGGCTCAAGGGCAAGACCCTCGCATCGTATGGGCTGCGTTCGACGGGCTACATGTACGTGCGCGAGGCCTTGCACCGCCGCTTTGGCCTGAATGTCGCGCTCGAGGGCGGAGACATTCGCCAGGTGGAAGTGCAGGCACCCAACCTGCCCGGCGCACTGGCGACCAGCCAGGCCGACGCGGCCGCGCTGATCCACAGCCAGGCCTTCCGGGCGCTACAGAGCGGGGAATTCGTCAATATCTGCGAGACCGGCCAGATCCTGAACGAGATTTACGGGCCACTGGTTTCGGCGATCAATGTGTCCTATCCCGACAAGCTCGCCGCACGGCCAGAGGCCTTTCGCGAATTCAACCGCATGCTCAAGGCCTCGGTGGCTTATGCGCTCTCCCAACGAGCCGAGGTCTTCGGAACGGTGGCCCGCCAGGCCAATATCGACCCGAAATTCTTTGACTGGTGGTTCGACCGGACGACCGACGTGCCGGCCATCTTCGGCGAAACGCAGGCGAAGGCCGTCAGCACCGGTTGGCGCATCGGTCAGGAGCTGGGCATGCTCAAGGCCGTCCCCGAGGTCGGCTCCGTGACCTGGGAACACGCATTGCGGGCCTGAGCACATGGCGATGGCCTCGAGAGCCTTCGCCGCCCTGGTGCTTGCCGCTCTAGGCGTGGCCTGGTTCGCCTCGGCGGGGCGGGTCCCCGCCTACCTGCTGCCCCCGCCGGCCGAACTCGCTTCAGCCCTGTGGGCGCTGGTCGCCACCGGCCAACGACTCGTCCATCTGGGTGCGACGCTCGGGCACATTGGCGCTTCGATTGCGATCGCTTTCGTCGGCGGGGCGCTGCTCGCGTTCGCTGCTCACTATGCGGGTTGGAGCGCGCCGGCGATCCACCAGCGGCTGAGCCCGTTCCTGAGTGCCTTTTCAGGTATTGGCTGGACCCTCCTCGCCGCCATCTGGTTTGGCGTGTCAAGCTTCACCGTGATCTTCACGATCGTGGCGGTGCTGCTGCCCTTTGCGCTCGTCAATTTGCGTGAGGGCCTTGCCGCGCTGGACGCCGAGACGCTGGAAATGGGCCGCAGCTTTGGCCGCTCCAGACTGCGCGCCTGGCGTCTGCTGGTCCTGCCGTCACTGATCCCGTTTGCCGCAGCGACGCTGCGGATCATGTTCGGCGTCGCCTGGAAAGTCACGCTCACCGCCGAGCTTTTCGGCGGTGGTCGGGGACTGGGCTATGTCGTCAACGTCGCCCGCCAAGACTACGACACCGCCACCATCTTCGCGGTGATCCTCCTGATCATCGTTGCTGTGACCCTGGCCGACCGGCTGATCTTCGCCCCGCTCGAGCGGTTGAGCACTCGGCAGTTCGGAGGTTCACGATGAAGGCGTGGCGAAGAGGGGCGGGAGTTTGGCTGGCCGATGCGCTGGTCATCGTGGCGATTGCAGCCTGGGCGTTCGGCGCCACTCGACTGCCCGATTTCGTCCTTCCTGGACCACTCGCCGTGGGTGCGCGACTGGTGGCCCTCTTTACGGATGCGGAATTCCTGATCCACACCCTCGCCTCGACGGTACGCGAACCGCTGAGGGTCCGGCTTGCGCTCGTGAAGGGCAGCGGCCTGGCGCTGCTCGCCCGATCGCTGCCGCTCTTGTCCGCGCTCATCAACGGTGTCCTGCAGCCCTTTCTGAATGCTTTCCCCTCGATCGGCTGGGCGATCCTTGCCGCGATCTGGTTCGTGCCCGGACATGGGTCGATCATTTTCGTCCAAGTCGCAATCCTGATCCCTTTCTGCCTGATCAACATCGGCGAGGGGCTGCGCCAGATCGATCGCGAGGTGCTCGAGATGGCGACGAGCTTCACCCGCCACCGTGGGCGGATCCTGTTGCGGGTTGCGCTGCCACTCCTGATGCCCTATGTGCTGGGCGCGCTGCGGATTGCCTATGGCGTCGCCTGGAAAATTGCGCTGGTTTCCGAACTGTTGGGCTCGACATCAGGTCTGGGCTTCCTGATGCTGCGAGCTCAGGGTTCGGCGGATCTGACCACCGTGCTGGCCGCCTGTCTCGCCATCGTCGCCCTGTTTTTTGCGGGTGAACGGCTCATCCTCGATCCCTTGGCCCGCCGGTACGCAAACCGCTGAGCTCATCAGGACTCAGGGCGCGCGCACGTGACCCATCGCTTTGAGGAAGCTCTCACCCCGTTGCCGCTCGTCCTGCAGAAAGCGCACAAAAGCCGGACCCGCCAGGTAGGCCGGCTCAGCGCCAACGCCCACGATACGAGCCTGTACCTCGGGGTCAGCCACCGCCTGCCGAACTGCTTCGGCGAGCCGCTCAAGCACCGGCGTCGGGGTACCTGCAGGCGCATGAAACCCGAACCAGCTCATCGAGAGGGCTTGCGGATAGCCGAGCTCGGCAACAGTCGGCACCTCCGGCACGAGCGGGGATCGCTGCTCGCCGGTGTTGGCGATGGCCACCAGCTGCCCCTGCTGCACTTGCCGGATGACGACATTGAGGGGTGAGACCGAGATCGCCAGTCTCCCGGCGATGAGGTCGGTCATGAAGCTGGTTCCGCCCTTGTAGGCGACGTCGAGAAGCTGGATGCCAGCGGCCTGTGTGAAATTTTCGCGTGCGACCGCCTGCGAGGAGCCCAGCCCGGTGACCGGTGTGGGCAGCCCAGGATGACGCTTGGCATGGGCCACAAAGCCAGCCATATCCCGGACACCCAAGGTCGTTGTGATGACGATTAGATTGGTCGACTGCGAGATCCGGGCGATCGGCACCAGGGCGTCGGCGTTCCAGCCGATCTGGGCGGCGATCAAAGGGTTGAGCACCGTCGCCGAAGAACTCGCGAGCAAGGTATACCCATCGGGCGGGGCGGCAGCAACCGCTGCGGGACCGATGTTGGCGTTACCGCCTGGCCGATTCAGCACGACGAGTTGCTGGCCCAGGGTGCGGCCCATGTGCTCAACGGCGATGCGGGCGGCCACATCAACGGCGCCGCCCACTGCGTAGGGCACAACCACCTGGATGGTCTTGCGTGGAAAATCGGCTGGCTGCTGCGCCGCCGCAGCAAATGGCAGGATCCCGACCAACGCAATCGCCCTGAAGACATTTCTCGCGCGCCTCAAGATCGCCTCACAATCGCGTCAAGCAGGCTCGAGCGGCGCCACGAAGGGTACGCCAGGCACGCAGATGCCGTTGGGACGGCCTCGCGCGGTAAGGCCTAGCCGCTCGTGCATGGAGGCTGGCAGGGCAGGACCGTCATCGCAGGCAAGCCACAGACGCAGCAGATGACGACGCCTTCCCGGATCCGGCCAGTCCTCGTACGCGGTGCGCGAGTGCAGGATATGGTGGTTGGACACCCACTGCAGATCGCCAGGCTCGAGCACCATGTCGAGATGCAAGGCTGGGTCGGCGGCCAGCGCGTCGAGATGGTCGAGCGCCTCGATCTGGCCGGCTGTGAGACGGGGCACCTCAGGCATCGCCTGGGCTTTCAGGATCGCGCTACGCACATAGCTCGCGAACATCCGCCCACCATAGGGCGCGAAGATCGGATTGGCCCCCCAGCGCTGTTTCAGCTCGGGCACCTCACCCCACCGGGTGCGATGGAAGGTACCCAGCAGGGTGCGGGCATGGTCCGGCCGACGACGCACCAGCTCGTTCCAAAGCGTGGTTGAACTCACCAACGATGAAACACCGCCCGATCGGGCCGCTCGCAGGCACAGCAACCCGACGAGATCCGATGAATCGGTGTGATAGCCCAGCCGCGCGGCGGTCTGGTAGCCGCGCACGTCGGGATCGGCATAGTTGAGGCCCAGGTTGGTGACATGACCGAGCACATGACCCTTGCCGTTCTGCGAGACAGGCTCGCCCAGCTGCAGCCCCAGGGCCCAGTAGGCGATCGCGCTTTGCCGCACCGTGTAGCGATCGACGGGAAGCCCTTTCATGAGAAAAAATCCCCGCCCGTGCAGGACCTCGTCACGCAGCCGAGCGAGGAGCGTCGACAATCCTGGCAAAGCGAGGTCCTGGGGGCTCATCTCGAGCAGGTCGCGTCCGCTGCCGTCGGCTCGCCGCACGCAGTGGTCGATTTCCTGGAGCTCGTCGACGCCCAGGCGATGGATCCAGTCGACCTGGCCTGCGAGCGCCGGTCCATACCAGACCTGGGCATTATCGAAGATCGGCAGCTCGAAGCCGCGATGCGAAGAGACGACAGCGTTCATCGGCCGGACCTCCCTGGATGTCAGGTCGACCTTACACGCCAGAGGCCGGTGTGCGCAAGCCAGCACCCAAGGCATCGTGCAAGCTCAGATACATGCGCCCGGCGAGCCGTCGAGCGAGCGGGGCCCGCGTCAGGCGGTCCATGACGGGCCCTTTGACCTCAGCGAGCTCAAGGGAAATCGAACGCCGGGCGAGCGAGGTTTCGAGATCAGCGAGCATCCCGAGTGCCGTGACATCGATTTGATTGACGCCGGCCAATGAGATGACGAGCCGCCGGGTCAGCGGATGCTCCGCAATGATTGCCTCGATCCGGGATTCGACCTCGCCAGCGTTGGCAAAGAAGAGGTTTTCGTCGATCCGCAGGAGCAAAATGTCGGGCTGGGTTTCGACATCATGGCGCAGGACGTTACGGAAATGCTCGGTCCCCGGGATGCGGCCGACCACTGCGATGTGTGGATGGCTGCTGCGCCAGACCAGCACGGCAAGAGACAGTGCGACGCCGATCAGGATGCCTGCCTCGACCCCGACCAGCAGCACACCGAGCGCAGTTGCGATCAAGGCCAGCGCGTCGGCACGATCGTAGCGCCAGGCCGCACGCAGCGTGTCGAGATCGATCAGTGCGGTGACCGCGATGATGATCGTCGCGGCCAACACTGCCTGAGGCAGCCTGGCGAAGAGTCCCGTGAGCGCCAGCAGCACCGCCACCATTAGAACCGCCGAGATCATGCCGGCGGCCGGCGTGCGCGCTCCGGCGGAGAAATTCACAATCGAGCGGGCAAAGCCACCGGTGACCGGGAATCCACCAGACATCGCGCTGGCAATGTTGGCGGCACCGAGACCGAGCAGTTCCCGATCAGGTTTGATGCGCTCACCGCGCTTGAGTGCCAGCGATTGCGCAACGGAGACGCTTTCGACAAAGCCGACCAGCGTAATCAGGAGTGCCGGCAACATCAGCGATTTCAGGGTGGCCCAGTCCGGCAGCAGGGACGACAGCGCAGGCATGGCTGGCAGTCCGGCCGGAACCGCGCCGACCACCGCGACGCCGTACCGTCGATCGAGATCAAGGATCGCAACCAGGCCTGTTGTGACGATGACCGCGAGCATCGGCGCGAGCTTGGCGAGCAGATCAGCCAAGCGCGCGGCGACACCCATCGATTCGAGCGCTCGAGCGAGGTGGCGACGCGAAGCCCAGAGAAACAACAAGGTGCCGGCTCCCACCGCGAAGGTCGCGCCGTTGGTGTCATCCATGACCCGGATGAGCTCGAGAAGGCTCGCCAGCCCCTGATCGCCCGCTCGGGGCTGGACGCCGAACAGATGCTTCAACTGTCCAGCCGCGATCAGGATCGCCGAGCCCGTGATAAAACCGCTGATCACCGGAAGGCTCAGCAGGTGCGCCACAAATCCCAGCCTCAAGATCCCAAAGGCGAGGAGCATCAGCCCAGAGAGCAGCGCGAGCTGGATCGCGAGGATCACATAGGCGTCGCCGCCTGGCGTTGCCAACGGCTGCAGGGCACTCGCGGTCATCAGGGACACGACCGCGACCGGCCCCACCGCGAGCGTCATGCTGGTGCCCAATACCGCATAGGCGATGATCGGCAGGATGCTGGCGTAAAGGCCCATCTGGGGCGGCAGGCCCGCAAGCATCGCGTACGCCAGGCTTTGCGGAATCAGTAGGACCGTGACAATCAGACCTGCGGTGAGGTCGCCCGCGAGCTGGTCACGCCCATAGCCAACGCGCCAGGCAGCGAGGCCCCGCCCCAGCATCGCCACTCTCATGCGCGAGCCACCGTCGAACGTGACTCAAGCCTCTCGAAAACGGCCATGCCCGCAAGCATCGCCAGGACGAACAAAATGGCCTTGGGCTGACCCGCCGCGAGCGAGACGATCGCAGGGCCTGGGCAAAAACCTGCGATGCCCCAACCAGCACCGAACAAAAGGCTGCCAATCACGAGGCGCTGGTCAATGTCCTTGCGAGTCGGCAAGTGCAGTGCGCCCCCCAAAAAATTGCTGGTGCGTCGGCGGGCCAGCGCAAAGGCGAATACCGCCACCGCGATGGCGCCACCCATGACAAACATCAAGGACGGATCCCAGGCGCCGGCCAGATCGAGAAAGCCGATCACCTTGCCGGGATCGGTCATGCCCGCCACGATCAGGCCCAGGCCGAACAACAGACCAACC
>CAZAVT010000141.1:0-8881 GCA_964488395.1 uncultured Burkholderiaceae bacterium
CGGCGGATGGCCGAGAAGCGGGTCTACCCCGCGATCGAAATCAACCGGTCCGGCACCCGGCGCGAGGAGTTGCTCATCCGCCCCGAGCTGCTGCAGAAGATCTGGATCCTGCGCAAGCTGCTGCATGACATGGACGACCTCGATGCCATGGAATTCCTGCTCGATAAGATGCGCCAGACGAAGAGCAACCAGGAATTCTTTGAAATGATGAAACGCGGCGGATGATCACTCGAGCGCCAAGCGAGACGGGCCACAGGATCGGCGTTTGCCAGGTCACTGGTAACAGGTTATGATCTAAAGCTTTTGTCCGCCTCGCCAATCCGTCCTTCGTACAGATCGCAGAGGCGAGAAAAACAGACCAAGAGAGCAGACCATGAAAGAAGGTATCCACCCCAATTACCGCGACGTCGTCTTCCTCGACATGGCGAGCGGTTTCAAGTTCGTCACGCGCTCCACGGTCAACACCCGCGAGACCATCAAGATGGACGATGGTCGTGAATACCCCCTCTTCAAGCTCGACGTGACCTCGGAGTCGCATCCGTTTTACACCGGCGCGCAGCAGCGCGTGATCGAGACGGGGCGGGTCGAAAAGTTCCGGCAGAAATTCGCCCGCTCGGGCAAGAGCGCCTGAGTCTCACGCAGCCCCAGGCGCTCCATTTGACGGGCGCCTGACGCTAGCAAACGCCCGGCGCGGGGGCCTGAGCCAATGCGCCCTTACATCCTTCCGGACCCTGAAGCTGCCCGAGTTCCGGGCTTGCTACTCATTGCGTTTTGCGCGGTTTATCTCGCGACGGGTCTGACGCCGCGAAGCCCTTGGGGCAATGCCGACGCGGCAGGCTTCGGAATCGCGCTCAGCATGGCCCACGGCGAGTTGCGGGACTGGCTGATGCCGTCGGTCTTTGGCTTGCCTCAACCCCAGGAGTCGCCGCTCGCTTACTGGTTGCTCGCGGGCGCCATCCGGATCGGCGAACCGTTTTTCGGAGCCCACTCCAGCGCTCTGATCGGGACGGGTTTGTTGCTTGCTCCTGGCCTTCATTTCGTCTGGCAGGCAGCACTTCTGCTTGCCGCACGCCCTGAAGTCCAGCCCTCGGACCCCTTCGGCGCATCGGCCGCCCGCGCCACGATTGCCCGGACGATGGCCGACGCCGCGCTCCTGGTCACGCTCGCCTGCTGCGGGCTGATCGTGCGGCTGCACGAGACCACAGCGGGGGCGATTCAGTTCACATGGACGGCCCTGCTGCTCTTTGGCGGTGCCCTCGCGATCGACCGCCCGCGACAGGGCGGTGCGCTAACGGGTGTCGGGCTAGCAGCCACCGCGCTCTGCAGCGGTCCGGTGCTCGCGTTGCTGATGGGGAGCGGGTGGCTGCTTGCCCAGGCGCTGGGCGCCCCGCAGCGGCAGGTCGCCCGCACGTCAATCCCCTGGGCGCTCGCCACGGCGTTGCTGCTGTTCTCAATATGGCCTGCCGCGCTCCTGCTCACTCAGGCCGATGGCGACTCCTGGATCGCCAACTGGTGGCGGGCGAACGAGTTGATGATCGGCACCACCCACGCGACCCTCAGCGATCTGGCAAGAACCCTCCCCTGGTTCGCCTGGCCAGCCTGGCCGCTCGCGGTGTGGACCCTTGTCCGATGGCGCGCGCTGTGGCGTGAGCCAGCCCTGGCGCTGCCCCTTTGCTGCACCGCCGCGATTCTGGCGAGCTTGCTGCTGCAGCCCCGTGCTCCCGAACAGGCGATGATCCCGCTCACCCTTCCGCTCGCGCTGCTCGCCGTCTGGGGCCTTCCGACCATTGGCCGCGGGCTTGCCGGCTTGCTTGACTGGCTGGCCGTGGCTCTGTTCAGCGCATTCGGCATCTTCATCTGGGCCTACTGGATTGCCCTGCAGACTGGCTTTCCACCACGGATGGCCCTGAGCGCGAGCCGACTTGCGCCAGGTCACGCCCATGGCGAGTGGCTTTGGACCGGGCTCATCGGGTTGGTGGTGAGCCTCGCGTGGCTAGGACTGATCCGCTGGCGGACCGCACCAGGTCCTCGCCTGCTCTGGCGCCCAATGGTGCTGTCTGCGGGGGGGCTGGTCTTGACCTGGGTCCTGCTGGTCAGTCTCTGGCTACCCGTCTTCGACGAACGAAAAAGCCTGCGCGGCCCGGCGCGCGAGGCGGCCACGGTGATCGGTACCAGCGCATCGCGCCAAGATGACCCCAATCCCTGCGTGACCGGTCGGCGCCTCAGTGCCGCGCAACGAGTCGGTTTCGTGCATTTCGGCGCCTTGCGGTTTGGCGCGGCGGGCGAGGCCTGCCGGTGGCTGCTGAGCGCCAACGATGCGCCCGGGCTGGGTAGCGTCGCCGATCCGTCGCTGCAGGGCTGGGTCGCAGTCTGGCAAGGCGGGCGTAGGTTCGAAGCCGGCGAGCGTTTCACCCTATTCGCGAGAACCGATTGATCAAGAGGCTGGACGCTTGAATCGCCCTTTGCTGGCCCCCCGCTCGTGCATCGACCCGTGACGCCACCTGCCGATCCGAACTCCCTCGCCGGCCGATTGCTGCGACTGGCGGTGCCGCTTTTTGTCGCGCAGATTGCGGTGACGGCCAATGGTCTGATTGATACGGTCATGGCCGGGAGATTGTCCGCCGAAGACGTCGCAGCGGTAGGGCTGGGGGCGAGCGTCTACGTGTCAGTCCATGTCGGCCTGATGGGCATCCTGCTCGCGCTTGCGCCCGTCCTCTCGAGGCTGCACGGCGGGGGAGCGCGCGACGAGATCGGTGCCGAGTGCCGGCAGGGCCTGTGGCTTGCGCTGCTGGTCGCAATTCCCGGCTGCATCGCCCTGGCCTTCCCAGACCTCTGGATCGGACTGGCCAGCCCGCCCGCGGAAGTCGCCGCGATCGCCCGTCCCTACCTGATCGCAGTATCAATCGGGCTGCCCGCGGCGCTCCTGTTCCGCGTCTTTCACGGACTTGCGGTCTCGACCTCGCAGCCCAGACTGGTGATGACCTTGAACCTCGGGGCGCTCGCGCTCAAGGTGCCGGTGAACGCCGCCTTCATGCATGGCGTCGACCTTGGGACAACCACGCTGATCCCGCCGATGGGAGGCGCCGGCTGTGCAGTCGCGACCGCCACACTGGCCTGGTTGACCGTGATCGCGGCCGCCTTGCTCCTGCGGTTTCATCAGGGGCTCGCGCGCTTTCAGGTGCTGCGCCCGGTCGCACCGGACTGGCCCAGGATTCTGCGCCTGTTGCGCCTGGGCTTGCCGATCGGCGCGACGCAACTGGTCGAGGTGACCGCGTTCACGTTCATGGCGGTGTTTCTCGCCAGCAGCGGCGCCCTGGTCGCGGCCAGCCACCAGATCGCCGCCGCGACCGCAGCACTGTGCTACATGGTGGCGCTCGCTGTAGGGCTCGCCACCAGCACGCTCGCCGGCCAGGCCATCGGCGCCGGTCAGGCCGCTCAGGCGCGCCGGATCGCGATCGGCGGCCTGCGACTGGCCCTCGCCGGATCGACCCTGGTCGCTCTACTCCTGGTGTTTCTTCGGGGACCGCTCGCAGCGGGCTTCAGCAACGACCCGGCGGTCGTCGCCATTGCAGCGCCACTCCTCACGCTGGTCGCCGTCTTTCACTGGCTGGACAGCTTGCAGACCCAGCTGACGATGATCCTGCGCGCCTGGCATGTCACTGCGATGCCCGCGCTGATCCATGGCATCGCGCTGTGGGGTCTGGGTCTGGGCGGTGGCTGGTGGCTGGCCTTCGAGCTGGCCGGGCCCGGCACGCGGCTGCATTCCGTCCTGGGACACGCCCCGGGATTCTGGGTCGCAGGCTGCTTGAGCCTCGCAGTCGCATCGATCGCGCTCGCGCTCCTGCTGCGTCAGGTCTGGCGAGCAGAACTCATGTCGGACGAACGGGCGATGCCGCCCCGATGAAGTGCTCGCGATAAAAGCGCAGTTCATCGATCGACTCGAGAATATCGGCAAGCGCTGTGTGCGCGCCGCGCTTGGAAAACCGCCGCGCGGTTTCGGGCGCCCAGCGTTTGCAGAGTTCCTTGAGCGTACTCACATCGAGATTACGGTAGTGGAACCACGCCTCCAGGCGCGGCATGTAGCGAGCCATGAAGCGCCGGTCCTGACAAATGGAGTTGCCGCACATCGGTGACTTGCCGGGGGGCACCCAGCGGCCGATGAAGTCGATCAGCGCCTGCTCGGCGCTTGCCTCTGTCCAGGGGGACTCGTTCACCCGTGCGATCAGGCCCGATCGCCCATGGGTGTTGCGGTTCCAGTCGTCCATCGCGTCGAGGACGCCCTGCGGCTGATGGATCGCGAATGCCTCGCTCTGGGCCAGCGGGTGCAACTGATTGTCGGTGATGACCACGGCAATCTCGATGATGCGGTCCACCTCGGGCCTGAGGCCCGTCATCTCCATATCGACCCAGACCAGCAGCGATTCATTGGGTGTCGCTGGTGGTATTGCGGGCTTGGCCGGCAGTGCCTGCGAGCCCGCAGGCGCTTCAGATGCCTGTGACATAATCGTTGACCCTCCTTCGACATTCTCCCACACGCCCACCTTGAATCCCGGCCTCACTCTCCCAGGAGACGACTCCGCCCTGACGTTCTCGCTCGTCTTTGCGGTGGCCTTGTGCCTGTCGGTCGCGTTAAGACTATGGCTGTGCACAAGGCAGATCCGGCATGTCGCTCGCCATCGGGATCAGGTGCCCGAGGCGTTCGCCGAACGGATCAGTCTGCAGGCCCACCAGCGCGCCGCCGCGTATACGGTCGGGCGGGTACGCCTTTCGATGATCGAGGCGATGACTCACGCCGCCTGGCTGATCGTGCTCACGATGCTCGGGGGACTTCAGTGGCTGATGGCCGCCAGTGCATTCGTCCTGCCGGAGTCCTGGGATGCCTGGCGCGGCGCCCTGCTTCTGGTGATCGTGCTGATGCTGGGCGGGCTGATTGATCTGCCCTTTGATTGGTGGCGACAGTTTCATCTCGAGGAGCGTTTTGGCTTCAATCGGATGACACCACGGCTGTTCGTCGCGGACCTCGGTCGCAGCCTGCTGCTTGGCGCTTTGTTGGGACTGCCCTTACTCGCTGCCGTGCTGACCGTGATGGGGCACAGTGGATCCAACTGGTGGCTCTGGACCTGGTTCATCTGGACCGGGTTCAATGTGATGGTATTGCTCATCTTCCCGGGCTTCATCGCCCCCCTTTTCAATCGCTTCGAACCGCTGCCAGAGGGAGCGGTCCGCCAGCGAGTCGAGGCGCTCCTTGCCCGCACCGGGTTTGCGGCGAGAGGGCTATTCGTCATGGACGGCAGCAAGCGTTCGGCACACGGCAATGCCTACTTCACCGGCTTTGGCGCAGCGCGGCGGATCGTTTTCTATGACACCCTGATCCAGCAGTTGAATCCGGACGAGATCGAGGCCGTCCTGGCCCATGAGCTCGGTCATTTCCGCCTGCACCATCTTCGGCGCAGGCTGATCACGATGGTGGGGGGAAGTTTCCTCATGCTGGCGCTCCTCGGCTGGCTGAGCGCACAACCCTGGTTCCACGCCGGCCTCGGAATGACGCCCGACCTGGCCTTGCGCGATGCTGCAACGCTTTTGGGGTTTCTGCTTGCCGCCCCGGTGTTCCTCTCGCTGCTGGCGCCCCTTGCGAGCTGGCTTTCGCGACGTGACGAGTTTGCCGCCGATGCGTTTGCCGCCCGTCTGACCCAACCGCAGGCGCTGATCGATGCGTTGCTCAAGCTTTACCGGGACAATGCAGCCACACTGACGCCAGACCCACTCTACTCAGCGGTCCACGACTCGCATCCACCCGCGCCCCAGAGGATCGGGCACCTGCAGTCCATCCTTCGTGGCTGAACCGCAGCGAACCTGGGCCACGGTGGTCGCCCGCCACGGTCGCCAGTTGCTGATCCAGTGCGATGATGAGAGCGCCGAGCACCTGCGCCAAGCGGTGACCCGCGGACGTAAGGACGACTGCTGCGTTGGCGATCGAGTGACGGTCAGCCGCCTCGCTGACGACCAGGCTGTCGTCGAGAGGGTCTCTGAACGACAGAACTGTGTGTCCCGCAGTGACGGCGGGCGCACCAAACTGCTGGCGGCCAATGTGGATCAGGCGGCTATCGTGATCGCGGGCGACCCGCCCTTTTCCGAGGCCCTGATGATGCGGGCTCTGGCGGTGCTGCACCACCAGTCGATCTTGCCGCTGATCATTGCCAGCAAGAGCGACCTTGAGCAAGCCCGACTGCGCATCCTCGGCCGACTCTCGCTCTATCGCGACCTCGGCTATCGAGTGGTCGAGATCAGCGTGCCAACCCAACCGGCGCAAACGCTCGAGCAATTGGCGCCGCTGCTGGCCGGCCGCGACACCCTGTTGCTGGGGCAAAGCGGCATGGGCAAAAGCACGCTCGTCAATCTGCTGGTACCCCAGGCGCAGCAGGCGACCCGAGAAATCTCAGTCGCGCTTTCGACAGGCCGACACACCACCAGCTTTTGCCGGATGTTCGAGCTCGAACTTTCTCAACCGAACCTCGATCGCGCGACCCGGATCATCGATTCGCCAGGCTTTCAGCTCTTCGGGATCGCGCACCTGTCGCAGTCAGAGCTGATGCACGGCCTGCCCGATTTCGCGTTAAAGCTCGGCCAATGTCGCTTCGCCAACTGCCTTCATCTCGACGAACCCGCCTGCGCGATTCGTGGAGCGGTCGACGCAGGCGGCATCGATCGCCTGCGCTACCACTTCTATCGCGAAGAGCTCCTGCGCGAGACGCTGCAGCCGGCTCGATAGAGGCGGTTCAACGACTGAACCAGCCTGCGAGGCTCAGCAGCGCAAAGAGCCCCAGCCACAACAGCATCGAGCGATAAATCAGCTTCATCCCAGTGCGCAGGCTTCGAGCGTCGACAGCGCGCGCGGGCCAGTCAAAGGGCTGCGCGGCGGTCGCCCAACGCTGCTCGAGTTCCTGGTCGGCCAGCCTCAGGCCAGCGGCCCCGCCTGCCGCGGCAATCAGCATGCCGCGCTGATCCGATCCAGCGCCCGCCGCGGCCGCCCCGCGCCAGCAGTAAACCGAATCATCGAAATTGCCCGCCACGGCAAAGCCTGCAGCCGTGCAGCGCAGCGGTAACCAGTCGATCCAGCGATGGATCCGCGCAGCTGCCTGACCGTAGCGGCTGCTCGAGGGCTGCCCCCCAAGCGACCAGTGCCGCGCCATCTCGGCACTTGCCCAATAAAGGAGCGGGCCGATGACGCCAGGCAACAGCAGATAGCAAAGGAGCGGCGCGCAAATACCGCGATGGAAGTAGACGAGCGCCCGGGCGATGCTCTCGCGACAAACCTCCTCGATCGGGGCATCAGCCGCGAGCGTTCGCGCGGAAGTGCCCGGCATCACAACCGCCTGGTGCCAACGGTCGAAAACCCGTCGCGCACCCTGGGTGTCGTCCATCGCGAGTGCAACCTGCATTTCGGTAAACACCACGAGGGTCTGCCGAAACCCAACCACAAGGTAAAGAACCGCGACGTGAAAGAGCCATTCGAGCAGCGGATGAATGGCTTGGGCAAGCCACTGCAGCGCCAGCACAACGCCACACACGCTGACGACCACGATCGCCCAGCCGATCCAACCCTGCTGCGGTTGGCCCGCATCGGTGCTGGTGCGCACCAGATCGATCAACTCGTCGAAGCCGCGACGCAGACGATTGCCCGGCGATAGGGGGCGCGCCTGATCGAGCAGGAGAACCACGAGAAACGCGAGGAAGCCCAAGGGACACCTCCACGGTCAGGCCGACAGCATCCGGTAGAAGTTACGCAGTATCGCCGCAGTCGCTCCCCAGATCAGGTATTCCCTGTCACCGCCAGGGACCCGCCAGGGCATGGAGATGAACTGTCGCTCGCCCTCGGCGCTCACCAGGTGACGGCGCTGATGGTTACCGGGATTCATCAGGTAGTCGAGTGGAACCTCAAAAACCGACTCGACTTCGCCGGGATGAGGGTCGTAGCGGCTACCCGGCTGCAACAAGCCGACCACTGGCGTGATCCGGTATTGGGTTCCGGTGATGTAGAGCGGCAAGGCCCCAAGCACCTCGATGCGTTCCGGCTCAAGACCCACCTCCTCGTGCGCCTCACGGAGGGCCGCCGCGATTGGGTCGGGATCGCTGTCTTCCTGGCGCCCGCCTGGAAACGCCACCTGCCCCGAATGTCGGTTGAGGTGCGCCGTCCGCTGAGTGAGCAGCATGGTCGGCCCGCGGGCGTGATCGACGATCGCCATCAGCACCGAGGCTGGCTGGGTCCCGGACTCGGCACGCTGGTGATCGGCGTAGAAGTCCGGTTGCCATTGCGGCGGATCGCGAAAACGCTGCCTGAGGGAGGCCGCCGACAAACGCTCCGGGCTCACCGCCGGAAGGTGATGGTCGATTCCGACGATCGGCACCGCACGGGGGTCGGCAACGACGACAGCCGGCGCGGTCCCACCCCGTGCACCGGCAGCCGGGCCCGCGTGACTCATGCGCGACTGCTGGAGAGCAATCAGGCCGGGGTGGCGCCCGACTTGATCGCGAGCTTTTCGCGGATCCGTGCCGACTTGCCCGAGCGCTGACGCAGGTAATAAAGCTTGGCGCGGCGGACATCGCCGCGGCGCTTGACCTGGATGCTCGCGATCAGCGGTGAGTACAGCTGGAAGGTCCGCTCGACGCCTTCGCCCGAAGACATCTTGCGCACGATGAAGGAGGAGTTGAGGCCGCGGTTGCGCTTGGCGATCACGACGCCTTCGTAGGCCTGGACGCGCTTGCGCGTGCCTTCGACCACGTTGACGTTGACGATCACGGTGTCGCCGGGAGCGAAATCGGGGATCTTCTTGCTGCCCGCGACGCGCGCGATCTCTTCCTTCTCAAGCTGCTCGATCAGGTT
>CAZAVT010000142.1:0-7933 GCA_964488395.1 uncultured Burkholderiaceae bacterium
ACGCGATCGAGCCCGACCAGCACTTCACCGTAGACCGCAGGCTTTTGCTCGGCAACCTTTTTCAAGAACTCGGGCCCGAACTCCTTGGCGTACTTGGGGTCCATAAACATGTGCAGGCTCGCATAGCAGGCACCACATTTCATATTGGTGACTGCGAAGCGCCCCTTGAACCGGGGGTCCAACACCCCCTGCCAGCTGGCCGCGAGGATCTTGACCTCCTCGGGCGTCACCTTATGGACGTTGTAGATGATGGCATTGTCGGTCGTGTAATTGGCGTAGGCGTGCTGTCTAATCCGGAACATCTCTGGGATGCGATCGTGCAGCGGCACCTTCCAGTCGGCGACATGCCCCTGCTCGATCAGGTCCATCATGCTGGGATAGTCGCTGATGTGCAGCACGTCGACCGAATGGCGCTTGGCCTGAACCTCCTGGAGAAAGCGCTGGTACTGGGCGACACCAACGATACGTAGCACCTCGACCTTCACCCCGGGATACTTCTTTTCGAACTCCGCAGCGACGGCCTTCATGGCCTCGAGCGGCGCACTCTGGTACCACACCAGCTTGCCTTCCTTCTTCGCGGCCTCGTAGAGCTTGGCTTCGTCGTTCGGGAAGGTCTGGGCGGCGGCTCCAGCTCCGCACAGCGCCAGGGCGAGCGCGCTGGCTGCGGCGAACAGTCTCTTGAACATGGTGGTCTCCTCTACCGTGTGCTGTGGACAGAATTTTTTCGATGATGCTAACCCCGGTACAGCTATCGCACAATGGTCTGAATAAGTATTTAATTGATGCCTAAACGGCATGGACGTGAAGGATGGACATTCCCCGATTGCGAGCCTTTCTTGTCGCGGCGAGACTGGGCAGCGTCTCGCGCGCGGCCACCGAGTTGCGGATCGCGCAGCCCGCGCTCAGCCGGCAGATTCGTAAGCTGGAAGCCGAACTGGGCGTCGCCTTGCTGGTACGAGAGGGGCGGGGCGTTCGCAGCACCGAAGCGGGCGAAGCCCTGCTGCGCGGCGGCGATCGACTGTTCGAACAGATCCTCGAGACGGTGCAGGACGTCCAGGCCCATGCGGGTCAGGCCACTGGCACCGTGACGCTCGCCCTGCCCCCCGGAGCGGGCAAGACGCTGGGACCGCGTCTGGTCACCGACTACCGCGCCCGATTCCCTGCGGTCAACCTGCGGATCCGCGCCGCGCTCTCGGGTTCGATCAGGGACTGGCTCAGTCGCGGCGAAGTCGATGTTGCGCTGATTCACGACCCGCCCCGCATCCAGGACGTCGAATTGCGACCGCTCCTCGAGGAGCAGCACTACCTGATCGCACCCGCCGCAGCCCGCACGGGGCAACTCCCCAGAGCGGTGACCCGGCAGACCCGCGAGGTCAGCCTCTCGAGCCTCGCACGGTTGCCGCTGATCCTACCGGGCCGAGTCCATGGGCTGAGGCAGCTGATCGAGGGGTTGGCTGATCGTGAGCGGATCACATTGCAGGTCACCGAAGTCGATAACCTTGAATTGATCAAGACGCTGGTCGAGGCGGGCGTAGGCTATTCAGTGATGGCCTACAACGCGGCCCAGGAAGAAGTTCGCCGCGGCGTGCTACGGGCCGTGCCGATCAGCCCCGCGCTGTCGTGGCAGCTGACCTTGGCGACGCCCCGCCGGCGCCCCTCCCGGGCTGCCAGCGAACTGGTGCACCTGATCGAGGACTTGCTGGTCGAATTGATCGAGGCCGGACTTTGGCGAGGAACCGTCGCTCAGTCGCGCAGCGACAGTCGCTGATCTAGCCGGCGAAGGGCCTTTCGGGTCGCCCCTTGACTCCGGCGTCCGCCGCGAACAGGCCTCCTGACAGCGGCGCCTGCGAAAGCTGCTCCGGCGTGAGCGACAGCGTCGAGGTGGTGATGTAAAGGGTGCGCAGATCGGGGCCGCCAAAGCAAACGCTCGTCGGACGTTCGCAGGGGACGTCGACCCAGCGATCGATTTGACCGTCCGGCAGAAACCGCACCACCCGGTGGCCATGCACCTCAGCCACCCAGAGGCCACCCTCGGCGTCGACGGTCGCACCGTCAGGTCTGCCAGCGAAGCCCTCCCAGGAGACGAAGCGACGGCGGTTGCGCGCGGCACCCGAGACCGGGTCCACGTCGTAACGCCAGGTCACGCGTCGCGGCGAATCATTGAAGTACAGGGTTCGGCCATCCGGGCTGAAGCTGGGCCCATTCGAGATCACGATGTCATCGTCAATCGGGTGCAGACTGAGATCAGGATCGAGCCTGAAAAGGCGGCCGATCGGCTCCTTGACGTTCCGGTCCATGGTCCCGACCCAGAAACGCCCCTGCTGGTCGCATTTGCCATCATTGAAGCGCGCCTCGCCGAGCTCGAGACCGGCAGGCACGAACCACTGCGGCGTGGCGCCCGGTGCATCGACAAACGCCAAGCCATTGCGGTAAGCCATGAGAAAACCGCCCCTGGCCCTTAGAACAAAGGAGCCCACCGGCTTGCCGAGGTCCCAGCGCTGATGAGCGCCCGTTGTGACCTGCAGGCGGTGCAGGGTGGGCTTGGCCACATCGATCCAGTAGAGCGCCGATTCGGCCGCACTCCATACCGGGCTCTCTCCGAGCACATCCTTGCTATCGACCACGCACTCAGCCCTACGGTTCATTGCCGCTCCCCCTGACGTCAGCCTGACTCGGCCAGCGCCCGCGAGTATTGGAGATGGCACGACGGACTGTCAATCGCGCCCGCAACGAGCCGCGCAGCGGGCTTGCTCCGACCGCGCCCAGACCGATAGAATCCAACGAGGTCGAGACGCCCTGCGCCGCGCGCAATCCGTCAGCGAAACACGCAGGAGCCCTACAATCGACCGCTCAGCTCAGGGAGAACAGATGCAGCCTTCGATCATCGGGCGAACCCCTAGGGGTTCGCGTCGCCACTGGTTGCGGCTCGTGGCACTTTGCGTGGCCGCAGGACTGGGCTTGAGTGCAGCCGATCGCAGCGACGCTCAGGACACTGCCAAACTCTATGAGGCGGCGCGCAAGGAAGGCAAGATCGTGTGGTACGAGGCCGCGCCGCTAGAACCGATGCAGGAGCTCGCCAAGCGGTTCAACAAGCGCTATCCCGGAATTGCCGTGCAGCTGCTAAGGATCACCGGGCCTCAGCAGTACCAGCGATTCATGCAAGAGACCCAGAATCGACAACACATCGCCGACCTGCTGCTGTTGAGCGACCAGCCACTGATGCAGGACCTGATCAAACGCGGCCATATCGCCGAATACAAGGTGCCGACGCACGACCGGGTTCCGGACGCCTTCAGGCTGGGGGCTTTTGCCTACGCGCCCTATACGACCGACATCGCGATCGTTTACAACACCGAGCGCGTCACACCCGAGGAAGTCAAGATTCTCGAATCGAGCTGGAAGGGTGTGCTTGACCCGCGCTTCAAGGATCGCTTCGCAATGGTCAAGCGCAAGTGTGGTGCCTGCTACGCGGGCGTGCATATGTTTCTCGATCCGGCGATGTCCGCTGAGTACGGAGAATCATTTCTCCAAGCTGTTGGCGCCCAGCGACCCACGGTCTACAGCGATAACCCGATCGCCCTCGACCGAATCATCGCTGGCGAACGCGATTTTGTCTTCTGGCTTTGGGAAGCGCTCGCTGTGACCAAGTGGCAGCAGGGGGCCCCGATCCGCTGGGTCCGTCCCAACCCTACGCCGGAATGGGGCAACAGCTGGAACGCCATCTCGCGTTACGCACCGCATCCGAATGCGGCCCGGCTCATGCAGATCTGGCTGCTGAGCGAAGAAGGCGCGCTGGCGCTGCAGGACGTCTATGGCAGTGCGACCGTCCTCGAAGGCGTTCAGGACTCGCGCAAGTTCACGCAGGAAAGCTGGTACAAGCCCATCCAAAAGCGTTATGACATGGATTGGGAGCGCTGGGGACGCGATTACGAGCGCGACATGACGCTCTGGCAGAACATCCAGGGACAGACCACACGCTGAAGGCAGCGGCGATGACCTCTGCAGCGGCGCCGGCGACACCTTTGCCAGGCGGCTCGTCACCGGGCGCTCCCAGCAAGCGGACGCCCTGGTCGGTGGCTGGAGAGACCATCCTCTGGCTCTTCATCGCGCTTTTCGTGTTCGCGGTCGCGATCGTGCCGTTGCTTCATACGGTCGATTCGGCCTTCTATCAGGAAACGCCCTTCGGACTCGACGACGTCAGGAGCCTCGAGGCGGTTCTGAACGTCTACGCCAGTTCCCGCTATCTGAGGATGCTGGGCTCGGCACTCCTGCTGGCGGGGCTCGTCACCCTGCTGTCGCTGACCGCAGGCGTCCTGATGGCTTTCCTGGTCGGCCGCACCGACATGCCAGGACGGGGCGCCTTCGACGTCCTGATCGTGGTGCCGATGTTCCTCTCGCCCTTCACCGGCCTGATCGCCTGGATGGTCCTGGGATCGGAGCGAACCGGCTTCATCAATGTCGCGCTCATCGGCCTGCTGAAGCAGTTTGGCATCACCAGCAGTGCCTGGATCGACGTCTGGACCTTTGGCGGCGTCGTCTGGGTGATGGCGCTCTTCTACGTTCCGTACGCCTACCTCTTCACGGTGAACAACCTTCGGGCCATGGACTCCTCGCTCGAGGAGGCGGCAAGGATGAGCGGCGCGAGCGCACTCCAGTCGGTGCTGCGGATCACCTTGCCGATGATGCTGCCGTCGTTCTTCGCCGCGGGTCTGCTGATCTTCGTGTTGTCGGCCGAGACTTACACGATCCCCGGGATCGTCGGCTCCACCGCAGGCTTCACCACCCTGCCCTGGCAGATCTACCACGACTCGACGGTTGCCCCCCTGCATCGTGCCCATGCAGCTGCTGGCGGCACGATGCTGCTCTGGGTCACGATCGGCGGCATCATCCTCCAACGACGCATGACCCGCGTCGCCGAGCGATTCGTGACCATCGGCGGCAAGGGTCGGCGCAGCCGCCCCATCGGACTGGGTCGATGGCGCTGGCCCGCCTTCGGTCTGATTGCGGGCTATGTGCTCTGCTCAGTGATCCTGCCGCTTGGCGCGCTGCTGATGTTCTCGCTCATGAAATTCAGTTCGGTTCGCATCACGGCCGATCTGTTCACGTTCAAGCACTACATCGACCTCTTCGCCCTGCCCAACACGCGCGAGGCGCTGGTCAATACGCTGCTGCTCGGCGTGTTAGCGGGCTCGGCTTGCCTGCTGATCGGCAGCATCATCAGCCACGCCGAATTGCGTCGCCATTCGCGCCTGACAGTGATCGTCGCCTTCATCGGCGTGCTGCCCGTCGCAGTGCCCGGCATCGTGTACGGCATCGGGCTGATGTGGACCTATCTCAAGACTCCCCTCTACGGCACGATCTGGGTGCTGCTCCTCGCCTACCTCGCCAAGTTCACGCCTTACGCGATCCTGCTGACGCGCACGGGGATCCTGCAGATCAATCGGGAACTCGAGGAGTGCGCCCGCGCCTGCGGGGCGACAGGCCTCCAGACGCTTCGGTTGATCACGATGCCGATCTTGAAGCCGGTCATGATCGCGGTCTTCTTTTTCGTGATGCTGCAGAGCATCAAGGAGCTTTCGGCTTCGGCCCTGCTTGCCTCAGAGCGAGGCCCGGTGCTGTCGGTGCTGACCTGGAGCTACATGGAGTCGGGTAGCTTCCAGTTCGCAGCCGCAGTGGGCCTGCTGCAGTCGCTGATCATGGTCGGTGTGCTCGTTGCGACCCGAACCGTCTTTGGTGTGCAGTTGGAGCGGGCTGGCAAACATTGATCGATTCCCCACGGAGCTCAACCCATGCCTGCAGTCACCGCCGAACTCGCTCGCTTCGCCGCCCATTTCCAGGAATCGGATCTTCCTGATTCGGTTCGTCACGAGAGTGCCAGAGCGCTTCTGAACTGGGCAGGCTGTGTGCTGGGCGGGCTACCCGAAGGCACAGCCGCCTGCGCCATCAAGGCGCTGGGGCCCTACTCCGGACCTGCTCAGGCCACCGCCGTCGGATTCGGGCGCTTCGACCCTTTCCTCGCGGCCATGAGCAACAGCATTGCCTCGGCAGTCAACTCCTTCAACGACACCCATTTCACCACGGTCGCGCATCCGACCAGTCCGGTCGCCGCCGCGATCCTCGCGCTCGCCGAGCTTCGCCCAGTGACGGGGTCTGCGGCAATGCTGGCGCTGGCACTCGGCAACGAACTGCAATGCCGGATCGGTCTGATGCTGGTGCAGCCACCCGCTCGATGCGGCGACGGTTTGTCGATGCAGGGACTGGCTGGCACCATCGGCGCCGCGATTGCGGTCGGCCGTTTGATCGGTCTCGAGCCGGCCGCGATGGACCGTTGCATCGGACTGGCGGCCAACCAGGTCTGCGGACTGCGCGAGGCTCATGCCAGCATGGCGAGCGCCTTCACGCCAGGCAACGCAGCCCGAGCAGGATTGATGGCGGCACTGCTCGCCGAAGCCGACTACGGCTGCAGCCCGGCCATGCTCGAGGGCGCCAAGGGCTTCGCGGTCTCGTATGCCACCGATCCGGTTCCCCAGGCGGCCCTCGATGAATTGGGGGCACGCTGGGAATTTCTCGCCAATGCCTACAAGCCCTACCCATCGGGCTTCGTGATCCACCCCGCCACCGACGCGGCGATCGATCTGGCCCGCGAACCTGGCCATCAGGTCGGCCAGATCCGAGAGATCGAGATCAGGGTCAATCCGCTCACGGTCGCACTCTGCGACCGACCCGCCCCGGCGGGACGCCGCCAGGCAATCGTCAGCGTGCAGCATTGGGTCGCTGCCGCACTGACCCACGGCCGCGCCGGGCTGCAGGAAGGCGCCGATGCGGTCGTACAGGATCCAGCCATTCGGGCACTGCGAGCGCGGATACGGATCGTGCCCCATGATCATATCGGCCGTGAGGCGTGCGAGCTGTTGCTGCATCTGAATGATGGAACGACCCGCAGCCGGGCCGTGACCGCCTGCCGCGGAAGCATTGGACGGCCGATGACCGACGCCGAGTTGATCGACAAGTTCCGTGGGCAAGCCGAGATCCTTCTTGATGCGGGCGACATGGATACGCTGCAAAGGCGCTGCCTTGCTCCGGGCGAAGAGCCTGCGATCGGCGCGCTGACACGATCGATGCATGAGGCGGTGCTGCGATCCGGGCGGCTGACCCAGGCCCTCCGAGCAGCAGCCTCGGAGGCTTGAACATGGCGATGACGGCGCCGTCTCCCGCGAACACCCTGGCAGCGGATCTCGGACGGTTCGCCATTGAAACGGACATCGAATCGCTGCCCGCCCTCGCGATTGAGCGTGCCCAGATGAGCCTCGCGAGTACGCTCGCAAGCGCGAGTTGCGGCCATGCGATCGAGTCGACCCAAATCGTCCGGGCACTCGAGGCTAGCGCCCCTTCGTCGGGCAGCGCCGAAGTCTGGTTCTCGGGCGAGAGGATGGCCCCCGAGCGAGCCGCCCGGGTCAACGCCATGGCGAGCGATTCGGCCGCATCCGACGACAGCGATCTGCGCAGCATTGCCCACATCGGCACGATCGCCACATCCGTTGGGCTCGCGCTCGCACCGGCTTGTCAGGCGAGCGGGCGCGACTTGTTGGGAGCCATGGTGATCGGCTACGAGGTCGCGGGCCGGATCGACGAAGCGCTCACACCAGCGCGGATTCCACGGCTCCGCATCAACCCTGTTCGCCGCCGCGGTGACGGCCTCTCGCCTGTTGGGCGCTGACCAGACACAAGCAACGCACGCGATCGCGCTCTGCGCCTCTTCAGCGTGTGGCCTGACGATCGCGGCAGACACCAGCTGGGCCCGCGAGTACCACGCTGGGCTCGCGGCCATGCTTGGCATGCAGGCGGCTTTCGCAGCACGACAAGGCTTTCGCTCTGAACCCTTCGTGCTGGAGGCGCGGCGGCCGGGCGACTGGATCCGGCCGCGGCTGGTGCA
>CAZAVT010000142.1:7943-8868 GCA_964488395.1 uncultured Burkholderiaceae bacterium
GAGGCGTTCAACGGCCAGGCGGTCGAGGAGGTCCATCGCGACCTGGGAAAGAGCTGGGATATCGTGACCGACATGGCGATCAAGCTGATGCCTGGGGGCCATCCCAACCACGCGATCGCCCAGGCAGCGATCGAGATCGCCCGTATCAACGACCTGCAGATCGACGAGATCGACTCAGTGATCCTGAGCGCGCCGCAATTGCGCCAATGGCCCGCGAGCGCGCTGCGTCCGGTCGACCTGATCGCCGCAGCGCACAGCCTGCCCTACTTCATTGCCTGCGCCCTGGCCGACCGACGGGTTGGATGGGATCTGTTCAGCGTGGACAAGATGCACGACCCCAGGGTGCTGTCGGTGATCGACCGGATCCGTCTAGACCCGACCCCCGCGCCCTGGCCCGACCGCTTCCCCCATCGACATGGCGGCATCGTGATCGTTCGTTGCCGTGACGGACGAATCCTGCAGCATCACTGCCGTGCACCGCTCGGTTCGGGCCCGACAGGGGTCGAGTGGTCCGACGTCGATGCCAAGTATCGCGTCCTGATGCCGAGCGTCGGCCTCGCGACCGGCCAGATCGAGGAGAGCCTGTCCCTCATCCACCAGCTCGCCGATGCCCCGCGCGTCCAACCGCTCATCGAATCGCTTCGCAGGCGCTGAAGCGCATTCGGTTACCCCCCGCCAGAGGCAAGATTCTCAAAGCGGGTGTGAGCCCCGACGAAGGCGAGCCGGACCGTCCCGATCGGCCCGTTACGCTGCTTGGCGATAATGATCTCTGCGGTTCCCTTGTCCGACGAGTCCGGGTTGTAGACCTCATCGCGGTAGATAAAAAGAATCAAGTCCGCATCTTGCTCAATAGCGCCCGATTCCCGCAGATCCGACATGATGGGGCGCTTGTTCGGTCGTTGTTCAAGTGAGCGATTCAACTGCG
>CAZAVT010000143.1:0-1318 GCA_964488395.1 uncultured Burkholderiaceae bacterium
GCGGCTCACCGGCCGGGCGCGAGCATTGCCTCGACCAGCTCCTGCACCGCGAGCGCCTCGGCGGCCGTGGCGAGCTGATGAGGCTTCCCCTGGAGCCAGAGCAGGGCTTGATCGAGCTGACGTTGCAGCGCGCTCCGGCGAGGGTCTTCGCCAGTGCTCCAGTCGATGACCTCGGTCCATGGGCCACCGTCCGAGCGCCACAGTTGGTAGAACTCGCGAAATTGATAGCTCGCCCTCGCCCCACGAACCGTGACTTCCTGCCGGTCGGGCCGCGCGCCGCCGGTGGTGCCCAGCACCGTCACCGGCCGGCCGTCTGCAGTCGCGAGCCGGGCAAGGATATCCAGCTCGCAAAGCGCCGGGTTGGCAGGATAGCGCGGGGAGGACTCGATCAATTGGAGCGGTCCCAGGAATCGACTGGCAAGGAACAGGAAATGCGAGATGACCTCGCGTGTGTAGCCGCCTTCGGCCCGATACCGGAGCCAGTCCGCTTCGATTTGCCAGGCGCGCGGCCACGCGGGATAGTTGACGACAATATCAATTCCCAGCAATTCGCCGGTGTCGCCGCCCGCGATCGCCTCACGCAGCACTTCGAACCCCCGCGAGGAGGCCTGCGTGAAGTTGACGACGCCAGGTCGAGCGGACAGAGCGAGCGCGTTCAGCAGCTCGCGACTGGATCGGCTGTCGGTGCCAAGCGGCTTCTCCATGAATACGGATCGGCCTGCAGCGATCGCGCTGATTGCATGGGCGTGTCGAGCCGCTGGCGGACAGGCCAGATAGACGACGTCTGCCCCGTCGATGGCTGCCTGCGGGTTCGCGGCGACAACGAGTGGGGGATGCAGCGCCCGGGCCTTGTCGATCGAAGCAGGAGAAGGGTCCCAGCCGCAGGTCAGCTCGAATCCTGGGTGCCGAAGCACGTTGTCGAGCATGCGCCGGCCCATGATCCCGAGACCAATGATCGCCAAGCGATAGGGATTCATCGATGTCCTTCAGCGGCTTTGAGCCAGTGCGAGCATCGTTCGGGCCAAGACGCGGGTACCGGCTGCAAGGTCCGCCGCCGTTGCGCTCTCCGCTTCGTTATGGCTGATGCCCTTGAGGCAAGGGATGAAGATCATGCCGGTGGGGCAGATCCGGTTCATATACATCGCATCGTGCCCGGCGCCCGACGGAAAGCTCATCTGCGGCAAGCCTTCAGCCTCAGCGGCCCGTCGGACATGGTCGATCATGGCCTCAGCAAAGGCGACTGGTTTCACGGCCGATACTTTCTCAACCTCGATCGGGCAGCCGCGAGTCGCTCCAAATTGTGAGGCGAGTTGCTCGA
>CAZAVT010000143.1:1328-7667 GCA_964488395.1 uncultured Burkholderiaceae bacterium
CTGAGGTCGATCGTGAAATGAACCCGCGATGGCACGGTGTTCGGCGAGTTGGGCCAGACCTGAAGCTTGCCCACCGTGAATCGAAGCAGATCCTCGGCGTCCTGTGCCTGTGCCTCGAGGGCGGTGATCAGCGCAACGGCCGCGAGCACGGCATCGCGGCGATGGGCTCGCGGTGTTGTTCCAGCATGGGCCTCCTCGCCGCTGACCTCGATCACGAATCGGCGGATACCCTGGATGCCAGTGACCGCACCGATCCGTGCGCCAGCGCTCTCCAGGCGCGGGCCCTGCTCGATATGCGCCTCCAAATAGGCCGCGGGCCGGATGCTGCCCAGTGCGATCATCGGCAGCGGCACCGACTCGTTGACCTGGCGCAGGGCATCCCCCAGGACCACCCCGGCGGAGTCCTGGCGCGCGAGCATCGTCGATAAGTCGAAGGCACCCACCCAGGTCCCAGAACCCATCGCGCCCGGCAGGAAGCGACTGCCCTCCTCGTTCATCCACGCCACCACTTCGAGCGGACGCAGCGTCTGAAGTCCTGCGTCATCCAGGGCTTCGAGCACTTCAAGGCCGGCCAGTACGCCATAGGCGCCATCGTACTTTCCGCCCGTGGGCTGGCTATCCAGATGCGAGCCGGTGACCACCGGGTCGAGTCCAGTCTCGAGTCCTGGTCGGCGGACCCAGAGGTTGCCGATTGGATCACGGCGGCACTCATAGCGCCGGGCAAGCGCCCAGTCGATCAGCAATTGTTGCGAGCGCGCGTCTTCGTCAGAAAGCGCGAGGCGCTTGACGCCGCCCTTGGCCGTCGCCCCGATCGCGCCCTGAGCCTGATGCCGCTGCCATAGACGGTCTTCGCGCACGCTGTCTGCGAGCCGGTCTGCCGCTGATCGTTCGGGAAGATGACTCATCGCGGCATGGTCCTCAGAAGAGCGCCGTAGCCGGGCCGTGGCTCGTCAATGCCGGACAATTGCAGGGCTTTCCAGAGAATGGCCTGATTGGTTGTCACCACCGGCTTGCGCAGTCTTGCCTCGAGTGTCTCGATCACCGAGAGTGTCGGCAGATCGGTCGCCACGATACAAAGCGCTTGTGCGTCGGCATGGTCGACGCTGGCGGCGAAGTCGCAAACGGTCTCGCCCGGGACTTTCCAGAGTTCGAGCGAATTGGTGATCCCCATATTGCGGGTGCTGCAGACCTGAAGACCCAACTGCTCGATGAAAGCGGGCAAGAGTGCCTGGATCCGGTCGGGGTAGGGCGACGCGACGGCGACGCGCGACACACCCAGCGCGATCAGCGCCTCGAACGTCGCTGTGGCGGCGGTCGTCGCAGCAATGCCCGTTGTCTGGCGAATCCGGTCGGCAACCTCTCGGGTCCAGGAGAGGCCCTTCACCAGACTGGTCGCGAGGCATGCGTAAACGATGGCGCTCATCCGCCCGTGACCCAGCTCGCTGACGGCGCGGTCAGCGCTTTTTTCCATTTCGACGATGCCTTCAGGCGTATTGCCGCGCGCCTGGATCCGGTTGCCGTGAATGGTTACGCCAAGGGGACGCGCGGCCCAGAGTTCGGGTTCGATCACCGTATTGTTGGAAGGAATCACCAGGCCGATCTTGGCCCGGTGCCCATAAGGCAGATCGCTCAAGACCGCAGCCACGGCGTCAGTCGAACTTCGCGCCTGAGGCGCGAATGACCCTGGCCCACTTCTCCAGGTCGGCCTTCAGGAAGGCGCCGTATTGCTCGGGCGTATTGGGCTGGAAGGCCGCTCCGAGTTCCGTGAGGCGCACCGAGACATCGGGCTGCTTGAGCACCGCAGAGAATGCATCATTAAGCCGCTGCACGACGGCCGCTGGAGTGCCGGCCGGAGCAAGCAGTCCAAACCAGGTCGACGACTGAAAGCCAGGCATACCCTGCTCGGCGATGGTCGGCAGGTTCGGTACGGCGCTCGATCGCTCCGCGCTCGAGATGCCAAGTGCCTTCAGACGTCCGGCCTGCACATGGGGCAGGAGCTGTGGCATCACCTCGAACATGAACTGGACATGACCGCCGATCACGTCAGTGATGGCAGGAGCCCCGCCCTTGAACGGTACGTGCGTGGCCTTGAACCCCCCCATTTGTGCAAGCATCTCAGAGGCCAGATGCCCCGTGGTGCCCACTCCTGCCGAAGCGAAATTGGGCGGTGTTGCGCGTGCCCTGGCCCAGGCCACGAAGGCTTGTAGATTGTCGGCTGGGATGGCGGGATGAACGACCAGCAACTTGGGTGCGTCGGCGACTAGCAGGATGAGCGCGAAGTCGCGAAGGGTGTCATAGGGCAGATTGCTGCGGACCGCGGGCGCAATCGTGATCGGGCCATTCACGCCCATCAGAATCGTATAGCCATCGGGGGCGGCCTTTGCGACTGCCTCCGCCCCGATGGCACCGGTGGCACCCGCGCGGTTCTCGACGATCGTTTGCTGACCCAGGACGCTGCTGACTCTTTCCGCGAGCAGCCTTGCCAGGATGTCGGTCGATCCCCCCGGCGGATAGGGGACGATCATCCGAATGGTACGAGCTGGAAACCCCTGGGTCAGGCCCGGGGTCGCGAATGCCACACCCAGCGCCGCGGCGCTGGTACCCATAACGAACCGTCGTCGATGACCTTGATTCATTCCAAGCTCCTGAGATCGATGTCAAACCTGTGCTTGATCGGCGCCTGTACCCGCTCAGCCGCCGTGCTCATCAAAGACCTGCCCGAGACCCTGAGTCTCGGCGAGATCGAGAAGCCGTGCCCCCAGCACGAGATCCTGGGTGGCAATGCCGAGAGATTTGAAGACAGTGATCTCCTCGCGTGACGCGCGACCCTTGCTGCGGCCGAGGAGCAGTGCGCCGGTCCCGCCTTTCAGCCGAGACTCGGTCAGCGCGCCCGACTGAAGTGCCAGCGCCACATCGCCGCTGCGGGCCCGACAGGACTCGATTGAATCGACCCAGAATGCCGCGCGTGCTGCGACCTCGTCGTCCATCTCCCGTTCATGGACTCGCCCACCTCCGCCAAGATTGATGTGGGTGCCCGGTTGCACCGCGCGGCCGTCAAAGACCGGTACCGAAGAGGTCGTAATGGTCGTGATGATCTGCGCTCGGCGAACGGCTTCGTCGGGCGCGAGGCCCGTGAGCACGTCACAACCCTGCAGGCGAGGCTCCTGTCGCAGCTGTGCCGCAAGTCGCTCGACCCGCGCCGGGGTTCGCGACAGCAGCATGATTTGCCCGCCCGGCCTGACTTGGGCAACGTGAAGCGCGGCCGTGTAGGCGAGCTTGCCGGCGCCGATGATCAGATGGTCACGGGCCTCGGGCGGTGCCAGCGCATCGGTGGCCGCTGCAAAGCCTGCCGCGGTGCGATGTTCGTTCAGTCGGTCGGCAGCGATCAGACCTCGCACCCGCAGGTCGCGCGCGTCCCAGATCAGCATCATGCAGGTGGTCGCCTTGGCGGGCGGCGTCATCGACGTGAACACGCTCCCCACCAGCTTCACGCCGAGGGTGTGATGGCCGATCAATCCCGGCATCACCAGCACCGTGCCGCGTGGATCCTGACGATGGATCTCGCTTCGCAAGGGCACCTGCGCGCTGCCATCCGAAAATGACCGGAAGGCCTCCCGGGCCGACTCGATCGCGAGCTGGAGGGGCAGGATACGATCGACGCAGCGTTCTGAAAGCAGGCGCATCAGGATTCGGGCTCGCGGATGGGCGGCTGGTTGGTCGAGGGTCGTGCTCTGGTCAACCGCTAGCCGATTATAGATAGGAAGGGTTTGAAGGGCTATCATCGACCCGTCCATCTGCGAGGGGGCGTGATGTTCGATTCGGTGTTGCGGGCGGTGACGGTGATCGATGCGGGGCAGTCTCATCGGATCGATCTGGGTCTGAAAGAAGGCCGTGTTGCAGCCTGGGGTCTGCCAGGCACGCTCGATGCTGCGCGGCAGTTCATCGATGCAGATGGGCTCACTGCCATTCCCGGTCTGGTCGATGCCCACGTGCACCTGCGCGAGCCGGGTCTCGTTCACAAGGAAGGCTTCGGAACCGGCACGCTCGCTGCGGCAGCCGGGGGCGTGACCACTGTCATGGTGATGCCCACGGACGATCCGGTGACGATGACGCCCGAGCAGTTCGATGACAAGCTGCGCCTTGCGCAGGGCCAGTGCCATGTTGACTTTGCGCTGCAGGTCGCGGCGGGTGCGAATGTTGCTGTGCTCGCTGAGCTGGTCGCGCGCGGAGCTGTATCGATCGAGGTCTTTCTGGCCGACGTGCCCGAACTGTTTCTCGTGCGAGACGCCGAACGTCTGCTCGAGATCCTCGCCGTCGCGGCTGAGCTGGGCGTCGTGGTGGGTGTCACGCCGGGTGATCACGACGTGGTAGCCGCGCGAACGCAGCGAATGCGGGCCTCAGCAAGGGGCGCGCGCCCGGAGTTCCCGCCTTGCCGACCGCCCGTGTCGGAGGCGCTGGGAGTGGGTCGGGCCTGCGTCGCGGCGATCGAGACTCAGGCTGCAGTGCATATCCGTCAGCTGAGCACAGCGGACGGTCTCGCGGTGTTCTCGCGGCTGCGCGGGCTGGGCCGGATCACCGCGGAGGTGACTCCCCACAACCTGACGCTCGACGAGGCTTTTTACCTGGAACGCGGCCCGATCGCCAAGGTCGCGCCGCCCTTGCGGCCGCGGGCCGATGTCGATGCTGTGCTCAAAGGTCTGAAGCAGGGGCAGATCGACATGGTTGCCACCGATCACGCCCCCCACCTCCCTGCTGAGAAGGCGGCAGGCGAGCACGACATCTGGAAAGCGCCGGGGGGTCTGCCGGGCCTGCAGACCTTCCTGCCGGTGATGCTGTCGCTGGTCGATCAGGGCGCCTTGAGCCTGGCCGATCTCGTCCATCGATGCGCGAGGGTTCCTGCCGAGGTTTTTGGACTCAAGTCCAAGGGCCGCCTCACGCCTGGCCACGATGCCGATCTCGTGCTCCTGGACTTCAGCCGTCGCTGGAGGGTGAGCAATCAGGATCAGCTGAGCAAGGCCGCACAGACCCCCTTTCATGGCGTGAGCGCCGCTGGCATGCCACATAGTGTCTGGTTGCGTGGCCGCGAGATCGTCCACGAAGGCAAACCCTGCGAGCCAGCCGGTGGTCGATTCTGTCGCCCTGAGCGATGACACGTTGTCGCAGCCCCGGAGCGATTCGTCCATACGTTCGTTCATGACACCCATCAGGAGAGCAACAATGTCGAGACGTCGAGTGTCCAGCCCGGCTGTGGCCGAGGCTGCGCCAGGCCTTTGGTCCAATGCGATTCGCGTCGGCGATGTGCTTTATATCTCCGGCACCACCGCCCGTGGCCGCGATGGCCAAACCATCGAGGGGGAGGGCGAGTACGAACAGACCCGGACCATCTTTACCAAGATGAGACATCTGATTGAAGCGGCTGGCGGGACGATGAACGACCTGGTGAAGATGACGATTTTTGTCACCGACATCTCTCAAAACACCGAGGTCTGGCGCGCGCGGCGCGAATTCTTCACTGGGGATTTTCCGACCAGTACGCTGGTCGAGATCAGCAGACTGGCCAAACCCGAGATCAAGGTTGAGATCGAGGCGATTGCGCATATCGGGTGTTCTCGATCAGGTACGGTGTCCGCAACCTGAGGGTCAGGTGGCCGGCTTCGCGCTCAAAATCCTGCACCTCGATGAGCATCTGGTCGTCGTGGATAAGCCGGCCGGATGGCTGGTGCATCGAAGTCCACTCGATCCCGAGCGCAGTCGGGTGGTTCTTCAATGCTTGCGTGATCAGCTCGATCGGCGACTGTGGCCGCTGCATCGCCTCGACAAGGGCACCAGCGGCGCGCTCGCCCTGGCGCTTGATCGCGAGACGGCTGAGCGAGTCGGACGCCGTTTCGGGGAGGCGGACGGGCCTGAGCGGACCTACCGTGCGATCGTTCGCGGCTGGCCGCCCGATGAGGCGCTGATTGATCATCCCCTGCGACGGCTACCCGATGACCAGGGGCCTCGACGGCAGGAAGTTCTCCCGGCTCAGACACGCCTGAGAACCTTGCGGCGCGGTACCTTACCGATCCCGCAACCGCCATTTACGAGCTTACGCTGGGCCGAGATCGAGCTGGTGGCACTGAGCGGTCGTCGCCATCAACTGCGCCGCCACATGAAGCACATGGCTCATCCGATCATTGGCGACTCGACGCATGGCAAGGGACCGCTGAACCGCTCGGTCGCTGCGTATTTCGGCTTCGGGCGCCTGTGGCTGCACGCCGCAAGTTTGCGCTTGAGCGATCCTTGGTCGGGGTTGCCGCTGCGCGTCGAGGCTCCGCCAGGACCCCAGTGGGCTTGCTGGCC
>CAZAVT010000143.1:7677-8844 GCA_964488395.1 uncultured Burkholderiaceae bacterium
CCTCTCAGACCCTCAGGCCGGGTAGCACCGAGTAACCCAGCAACTCCACATCGGGCGTGAGGTAGCCTGGGCGCAGCGGTTCGTCGCGCGCGAGGTCGGTCGACAGATACTTCTTGTTGTCGTCGCAGAAAATCGTCGCAACGGTCGCAGCCTCACCCAGCTGTTCCTGAATCTTGAGCGCCCCCAGCAGATTGGCCCCTGAAGAGATCCCGACTCCGAGGCCCAGCTCTCTGGACAGTCGCTGCGCCATCAGGATCGCGTCGCCATCGGACACGGCCACCGGAGCATCAATCTGATCAAGCTTGACGATCGATGGAATGAAGTCATCGGAGATACCCTGAATCCGGTGCGAGCCGATCTTGTGCCCCGTCGAGAGCGTGGGCGATTCAGCGGGTTCGAGGGGGTGGATGCGGACCTGGGGGTGGAGCTGGCGCAGGGCTCGTCCAACCCCCATCACGGTGCCACCGGTGCCGACTCCCGCCACGAAGGCGTCGGGTATCCGCCCGAGCTTGGCCAGCTGCTGTGCAATCTCGGGGCCTGTGCTCTCAGCGTGGGCCGTGACGTTGGTCGGGTTGTCGAATTGTCTGGGCAGGAACACGCGTGAGGCGTCGCGGGCACAGGCCTCGGCTTGTGCGATCGCGCCGAGGAATCCGCCGTCCTGACGACTGACCAAGCTCAGCTGCGCACCGAAGCCGGCGATCAGCGCACGACGCTCCGCGCTCATCCAGTCCGGCATGAAGATCCGAACTTCACAGCCGAGGGCTCTGCCCACTGCTGACAGCGCAATCCCGGTGTTCCCGCTGGTCGCCTCGACGATCGTGTCACCGGGACGAAGCTCGCCCGTGAGGCAGGCATCGCCCAGTACCCTCACCGCCATCCGATCCTTGATGCTGCCGGTCAGGTTCAAGAACTCGGCCTTGGCGAAGACGCGCGCTGCGCGGCCCCGGTGTCGGAGGTCGATCGCGATCATCGGAGTCCCGCCGATCAATCCATGGATTGCCGCCAAGCGGGCGGATGTGGCGTTGGCTTTCATCGGCGGACTCCTCTCTGTTCGTTGTTGGATTTTAGGTTCGGGTAATTGAATAGAAGTCGCGTCAGTTATGATTGATGAACTGCGCAGCGAAATAATTTTTCAGAAATCGCCATTTCATGAAATTAGATTCAAGC
>CAZAVT010000144.1:0-8783 GCA_964488395.1 uncultured Burkholderiaceae bacterium
GGGCGGCACAGGGTTCGAACCTGTGACCCCTGCCGTGTGAAGGCAGTGCTCTACCACTGAGCTAGCCGCCCCTTGTGAGGGATCGCGATTATACGAGTCGCGGCCGTCGGCGGCAAATTCGGCGATTGGGGCGCGGCCTATCCTGCGGGCCCCGCGTCGGCACGCTCAGGTCGGAGGCAGTCTCTTCGCCCGCAGGCGGCGCCAGACGGTGACCCGGCTAACCCCCAAGCGTCGAGCGGCCTCCTCGACTCGGCCCGCGCTGACCCGGAGGGCCTCCGCGACTCGTTCGTCCGTGAGGCGGGGACGATGCATCGGCGCGTCATCCACTCGCGCCGCAGGCGGTGATGGACGGCTCGAGCCTGCGGGGGCAGCCATCGCCTCAAAAAGTTCCGGCGCGATCACCCGCAGGTCGATGAGCGCGCTCATGAGGGACCGGTCTGCCTGATGGCTAGCAGCACCCGCGCAGGCGAGCACCCGCTCCATCACATTCTCGAGTTCGCGGACATTGCCGGGCCAACGATAGGCGGTCAATGCCTCGAGATGTTGCTCGATCCAGTCTTCGGGGATCGCGTGTCGAGCCGTGCGGTTGAGCCAGTTCCGCGCAATCGCGGCGATATCGGTCTTGCGCTCGCGTAGCGGCGGCACCTGCAGGCGAAGGACGTTTAGCCTGAAGAACAAGTCGGCTCGAAACTGTCCTTGCTCAATCTGCGCGAGCGGATCGCGGTTGCTCGCTGCGATCACTCGGATGTCCACGGGTACGGGCTCGTTCGCACCGATCCGAAGCACCTCCCGTTCCTGAAGAACTCTCAGAAGTCGGGCTTGCGCGGGCAGCGGCATTTCGGTGACTTCGTCGAGAAAGAGGGTGCCCAGGTGCGCCGTCTCGATCAGCCCCTGACGCCCGCCCCGTCGGGCACCAGTAAAGGCGCCTTCTTCGTGGCCAAATAGCTCGCTCTCGATCAGCGTGTCGGGGATGGCCGCACAGTTGATCGCGACAAACGGACCGCTGTGTCGTCGGCTGGCCTGATGGATGCCCTGGGCGAGCATCTCCTTGCCCGTACCGCTTTCCCCAGTAATGAGGAGCGTGGCGTCCGCTGCGGCCCACAGGCGCGCCTGCGCGCGCAGCTGTTGAGCGGCCGCTGATGCCCCGACGATGTCATCAATCACATAGCGAGCCCGGGTCGAGGCGGGCCGGCTGCTGCGACGGATCAGTTCCTCAGCGCGGCGCACCGCGCCCGCCTCCTGGCAGGTCAGCACCGCGCCCGTCACCTGGTTGTCGACCAGCACCGGCATGCGATTGACGATTACCGTTCGTGGCCCCAGCCGCTCGGTCACATTGGATTGCGGGCGACCCGTACGCAGCGTCGACTCCAGGCCGAGAGCCGGCACCACGTCACGCAGGGGCTTGCCTAACGCCCATTCGCGGCTGACTCCAGAGATCTCGGCCATCCGCCGGTTCATGGATCGAACGACGCCCCGCAGATCGACCCCGACAACTCCGTGATCGATGCCTTCGAGAACCGTTTCGAGCTGGCGCCGGCGCACCTGCTCCTCGAAGGCCAGTGCAGTGAGGTCAATCGCGTCATCGAGTGCCTGCCGCAGCGATCGCTCGGAATAGACGAACACGCCCGACGCACCGAGCTGCTCAGCGAGCGACACGATCAGGCTCGGGCCAATGAAGACCCGCCAACCTTCCGATAACAGCCGCTGCATGGTCGCCAGTGCGTCGGCCGGTTGTGTATAGCGGCAGGTCATCAAGGCTGTGTCCCCGGGCTCTGACGGGTCCATCACCGACCCGAGTTCCTCATGGGTCATCAGGACGGCGCGCTGGCCGATCGTGCGGGCCCGCGCGATCGCCTCGAGCATGTCGATCCCGCTCACCCGCACGGTGGCAATCGGCGATCGGATCAGGCGTCGCAGATACGCGCCATTGGCGCCCGCAGTGACGATCACGTCGACTGCTCCGGTCGCCTCGAGCTCCCGCACCCGCGGCAGTGCGGCCTCGAAGGTCTCATCGATGAAGCCGATTTGTGCCTGCCCTCGATAGTCCGGCTCGAGCCGGTGCATCCGCTGGCTCATCATCCCTTTGCTGACGACCCAGATACGTGCTGGTCGCTGCGACATGCGCCTTGCCTGGGGGCCATCGAAGTCGTCGATTCGGAGCATGACGGATGTTACAAAAACGTTGCTATGAAACCTAGGTTAACGGTCCTAGGCTTGTATTGCAACGGTCGAGCGCAGTTCTATCAGGCGGTTGATCACCGATCGGCGCTGGCACACGACTTGCGGGGTGAGTGGATCGAACGCAAGGGGAGCGCCGAAATGGAAACCATCGAGAGTCAAAGCACCGGCCTGCGGATCAGCCCGCTGTCGCCCGCGGTCGGTGCCGATGTGGAAGGCATCGACCTGTCCCAACCGCTCTCCGAGGCGGACTTTCGGGCGATCCTGCACGCCTGGCATTCGATTGGACATGGGTTGCTGCGTTTTCGCGGTCAGTCGCTCAGTAGCGCCGACATTGTTCGATTCAGCGAGCGCTTCGGCCGCCTCGAGGTCTACAAGCTGCGCCCCGAGATTCAGGTGGAGGGCTGCCCCGAGCTCGTCAACATCACTCACCTGTGCTATCCCGACGGTCGGCCGATGGGTCTTGCCGAATCGGGCCGTCGCTGGCACTCGGATCTGCAGTTCAAAGCCGAACCTGCCATCGCTTCGGCGTTTTATTGCCTCGAATGCGAGGGCGGTGACACCTTGTTCGCCGGCCTCTATGCGGCTTATGACGCGCTGCCCGAGGCGTTCAAACGGCGGATCGAAGGGCTGCGTGGCGTGCAGAGCTACACCTACTACAACGACAAGTACGGCAACAAGACCCGCAACCTCACCGCCGATCAGGTCGCGCAGGTGGCCCCGGTGACGCATCCGGTGGTCAGAGTCCACCCAGCCACAGGGCGCAAGGCCCTTTACGTGAGCGAGGGGATGACCGAGCGGATCGCGGGCGTGTCAGACGCGGAGAGTGACGAGATCCTGGGCTTTCTGCTCGAGTTCAGCACGCGCCCCGAGTTCCTCTTCCGGCAGGTTCATCGGCCGGGTGATCTGCTGCTCTGGGACAACCGCTGCACCATGCACCAGGCCCTGCCCTATGACCTCCGATTGCGTCGACACATGCGGCGATCGACCATCATGGCCCGAGACCTCGGCATCTGATCATCCACGATATCCGCACCCCCCGACAAGGAACTGACCGATGAGTCCAACCATCACCCCTCTGTCCCGGCACCTCGGCGCGCAGGTCGATGGGGTCGACCTGCGTGAGCCGATGAGCGATGAGGTGTTTCGCGTGGTGCTCCAAGCCTGGCATCGATATGGCGTGCTGCGGTTTCGGGATCAGAAGATCGGTAGCGCGCACCTCAAGGCGTTCAGCGAGCGATTTGGCAGGCTCGCAGTTCACATTCACAAGGAATTTCTCGATCCCGAGCACCCGGAAATCCTGCTGCTATCGAACATGAAGCATCCCGATGGCCGGCCCATGGGTCTCGCCGAAACGGGTCGGCGCTGGCATTCCGACCTGCAATACGCGGCAGAGCCGTGCATCGCGTCGGTCCTGTTCGGTGAACAGGTGCCGACGATCGGTGGTGATACCGAATTTGCCAGCACCACGGCCGCCTACGATGCGCTGGACGAATCGACCCGACAGCTGCTCGATGGTCTGTTGGCGATTCAGAGCTACGCCAAGACCACTCGGGATGGTGTGGACGAAGCGCGTCGCAAGGTCGTACCCGACGTCCAGCATCCGGCCGTGTTGGTTCATCCGGCCACGGGTCGCAAGGCCCTCTACGTGAGCGAGAGTATGACTCGCGGTTTTGTCGGGATGCCGGAGGCGCAGTCAGAACCCCTGCTGGCCCGCCTCGTCGCACACAACGCTCAACCCAGTTTCCGCTGGGCCCAGCAGTGGCAGGCGGGTGACGTCATCATCTGGGACAACCGGGCAGTGATTCATCGCGCGACCCCCTACGATCTCACTCAGACCCGGCATATGAAGCGCACGACCGTCATGCCGCAGCATGCCGGCATATAGACTTGTCAGTCCGTTGTTTGCCGATCCATCCAGATTCGTCAGCGAGGAGAGTCCGCCATGTCCAGCCCAGCTTCAGATCGTCATCTGCCCCGATCGGGCGTCTTTTTCCGGCGCGGTGCGAGCGTACCGGATCTGGTCATCACCCAGGTCGAGGGCGTGCGCGAGGAGCCTGGCAAACTGACGCTCAAGCCTCTCCTGACCGGTGACGACATGGTCTTCCTTCAGGCATTCAAGGCCAAGGGAATGAAGGACCCGACCCATCAGCACGACGATCACGAGTCGATCGGGTACCTGGTGAGCGGACGGATGCGACTGGTGATCGGCGGCGAGGAGTTCGTGGCTGAGCCCGGTGATGCCTGGCTGCATCCGCGCGGCGTGCCCCATTTCAGCGAGGCGCTCGAGGATTGCATTCAGGTCGAGGTCAAGAGCCCGCCGCGAAAGACCTGGCGCAGCGACAACTGATCGGCTTTCGCCATCATCACCCAAGATCCACTCGCAGGAGAGTACGGTATGGCGAACTCGATTCAATCGTTGGACTGGTTGGCGCGCAGTGCGTCCAAGGCGATCGGCTGCGCGGTGCCAGCAGCCCTGTCGGTGCTGAGCGTGGCAGCCTTGCTCTTGCCAGCCGGGGCCAGTCACGCGCAGTCGGCCGCGGATTTTCCGAACAAGCCGATTCGTCTCATCGTCCCGCTCGGTCCTGGCGGCCTGGGCGACGTGGTTTCCCGGCGGGTGGGCGAGGAGGCTGGGCGTCGGCTCGGACAGCCTTTCGTGATCGATAATCGGCCCGGCGCCGGCGGCACCCTTGGATCTGCGATTGCCGCATCGGCTGCGCCCGATGGCTACACCATTGTGCTGGGCTCGATCGGCACAATTGGCATCGCCCCCTCGCTCTATCGCAGTCTGAGCTATGACGCCGACAAGGCCTTCGCGCCGATCACGCTGGCCGTGGGCGGGCAATTCTTCTTCGCAGTGACGCCGACCCTGCCTGCGTCCACCCTGTCCGAGTTCATCGCGCATGCGCGGGCCAATCCCGGCAAGCTCAACTACGGGACGCAGGGTAGCGGCAGTACCCTGCATCTCGCGATGGAGGTGATCATGCGCAAGGCCGGTATCCAGATGGTGCATGTGCCCTTCAAGGCCGCACCCGACCTCGCGACCAATCTGGCTTCCGGCGAAGTGCAGGCCGCAGTGACCGATTTTGCTTCTGTCTTGCCCCTGGTGCAGTCGGGCAGGCTCAAGGCGCTTGCCGTCACCGGACCCCGTCGCGCCGAGGCGGTGCCCAACCTGCCCACGCTCTCCGAGGCCGGTCTGACCGACACCGCATTCATCAGTTGGGTCGGTTTTCTCGCCCCGGTCGGGACGCCCCGTGCGGTGCTCGAAAAGCTCAATGGTGCGATGGTGGAGGCCTTGCGTACGCCGTCGGTGGTCGATTCGATCCGCAAGGCCGGAGGATCGGACATCTTTGCGAGTTCCATCGAGGAGTTCGGCAGCTTTCTCGCGCGTGAGCGCGCGCAGTGGTCAACCGTGATTCGCGAGCTTGGTATCACCGCCAATTGATCTGACAGGGGAGGGCCACAGCATGACCGATTCACTGGGACCGCGGATGAAGTTTGGGGTGGTGGCACCTTCCACCAACACCTCGGTGCAGCCTGAGATGGAAGGCATGCGTCCGCATGGCGTGACCAATCATTTTTCGCGGATCATCATCCCCGATACCCGGGTGACCGACGACCGCTCTTACATGGTCATGCTCAACAACATTCGCCATGCGACCATGGCGGCCGTGGAGGCGGTGGCGACCTGCAGTCCCGATCATGTGATCATGGCCATGTCGGCCGAGGCCTTCTGGGACGGTAGTCGCGGGGCCTCAAAGCTGCAAAGGACCATCGAAAAGCACGCAGGGACAAGCGTCACACTGGCCTCGACCGCCTGTCGTGAGGCGCTGCGTCGTTACGGCAAGATCCGTCGCATCGGGGTGATCACTCCCTACATGCCGATCGCCGACATCCAGGTCCGGCGCTACTTCACCGACATCGGGATGGAGGTCGTCAATCTGGTCGGACTGCGCTGCCCGAGCCCGATGCTGATCAGCCATGTCTCCAAGGCACAGCTGCGTGACGCGATCCTCAAGGTCAACCGCGGCAAGGTCGATGCGATCGTCCAGGTCGGGACCAATCTCGCCATGGCCGAGGTCGCTGCGGTGGCCGAGTTTTGGCTCGACAAGCCGGTGATCGCGATCAACACCGCCACCTACTGGTACGCGCTACGCAAGAACGGCATCAAGGACCGCGTGTACGGTTGGGGGTCTCTGCTCGCTGAGCACTGAGCGAGAAGGTCAATCGCTCAGCCCGGGCGGCTTGTCGGTATCATCGGGGCAAGTCCGTTGACCGGAGTCCACGCTGATGCGCCCGACCGTTCGATCCGCCGTCCAGGCCGCCCTGGCGCCTTCCGAGTCCCGTCGCCGTTTGATCCTCAGCGCCGCTGGGTCCCTGCTGACCAGCGCGTCGGTGGTCTCTCCCGCCCTCGCGCAGGCACCGGCTGACGCTTGCCCGGCGCTGTTACGCCACAGCCTGCCTCGACTTCAGGACGATCAACCCGTTGCGCTCTGCGATTTTGCAGGCAAGGTGCTGCTGGTGGTCAATACCGCGAGCTACTGCGGCTTTACGCCCCAATACGAGGGCCTCGAGCGGCTTCACGGCCGACTCGCGCCGCGTGGGCTGGTGATTCTCGGTTTTCCGTCCAATGATTTCGGTCAGCAGGAGCCCGGCAACAGCGCCCAGATCGGTGCGGTGTGTTTCAACACCTATGGGGTGCGATTCCCGATGTTTGGCAAGATCCGGGTTGCCGGCCCCGATGCACATCCGCTCTACGCCGAGCTCTCTCGGGCGACCGGTGAGCCGCCGCGTTGGAATTTCCACAAGTATCTGATCGACCGCTCGGGGCGACCTCTTGCCAGCTATCCGAGTCGGGTGGCGCCGGAGTCGGCGCAGTTGGTGCGCGCCATCGAGAAGGCGCTCGCCGAACGAGCCTGATCCAGGCGCCAGCTCATGTCGCGAGCTGACTGATCAGCGCATCTCGCTCCATCAGGTCGGCGTATTTTTGCCCCATGTCGAAGAGATTGGCCTGATGCGGTTCGATCGCTCGGTCGGCGACGCAGTCGGTGACGACGACGGTGCGGAAATTGTGCTGCAGGCTGTCCACGACGCTCGCGCGCACGCAGCCACTCGTTGTGCAACCCGTCACGGCCACGGTGTCTGCGCCCTGAAGGTGAAGCCAGTCGGCCAGCCCAGTATTGAAAAAGGCTGAGGCCGACTGTTTGCGGATGACAAGCTCGCCCCGGCTTGGGGTCAGCCAATCGACGATTTGCGATCCTGTGGCCCGTTCGGTCAGCCGCTGCAGGGGCTTCACCTTGAGCGCGAAGACATTGACGTCGGATCCGTCCTCTGCAAAAACCACCCGCGTGTGCGCGATCGGCAGCCCACGGGCGCGGAAGGCCTCGAGCAGCGCGACCGTGTGACGGGAGGCCGCTTCGATCATCGGTGAGCCGAACTGGTCGATATCGACGAAGCCGTTCACGTAGTCGACGAGCAGCAACGCGGTGCGCCGCCCCAGCCCGACCGTGTCGCCAAAGCCCTGATGCCGGTAGATGCTGTCTCGATCCATCGCGTCGGTCCTCTTGTGATGGCAGGCCCGTCTTGACGATCCTGGACGTGCCGACTGCCAAAGTATCGTTGCGATTGACCGCTCATTGCAAACGGTGCCAGCCAAACCCCTTTGCAGCGACCGCGCCGCTCCGCTACAGTCGCGCACCAGGTCTCAACGCGTCAGATGCGGGGTTCGTGGCTTGCCAGCCCCCATCAATGCCAACAGGAGTCTTCAGCATGGATCTGCAATTGCGTGGTCGTACCGCACTGGTGACCGGTGCCAGCGTGGGCATCGGCCGCGGCATCGCCAAGGCGCTCGCCGCCGAGGGCGTTCGCGTGGCCATTTCGGCGCGACGCGTCGAAAAGCTCCAGGAATTGGCCGCTGAGATCGTCGCAGCGGGTGGTACAGAGCCGGTGATTATCGAAAGTGACCTCTATGCCGAGGATGCCGCTGCCCGTCTATCGGCCGCTGCGCTCGCAGGTCTCGGGCATGTCGACATCCTGGTCAACAACGCGGGGGGCTCGCGCAGCTTCAAGGACCTGCATGTGAGCGAAGCGCAGTGGCAGGAAGCCATGACGCTCAATTTTCACCGTCCCCGGCAGATCGCCGACGCGCTGATCGATCAGATGATCGCGCGCCGCTGGGGGCGCATCATCAACATCACGGGCCAAAGTGAGCCCGAGCATGTCAACGGCGCGTTCTGCGCCAAGGCCGGCATCCACAGCTGGGCCAAGGGCCTGTCGCGGATGGTCGGCCCGCATGGCATTACCGTGAACTGCGTGCCGCCGGGGCGTATCCACTCTGAGCAGATCTTCCGCAACTACACGCCCGAGTATCGCCAGTGGCAGGCCGATCACGAGATTCCGATGGGGCGCTACGGCGAGCCCGAGGACATCGCAGCCCTGGTCACCTTCCTCGCTTCGCCCCTTGCGAGCTACATTACGGGCACGGTGATCCCGGTTGATGGCGGCTTGCGTCGTTACCAGTTCTGAGCGGGTCGCCGTCTTGTCGTTGAAACCCGTTGCGGTGGTTGGTGGCGGCTACGCGGGCGTTGCCTGTGCGATCCATTTGG